>NZ_JBFTML010000031.1:0-101954 GCF_056396925.1 Pseudomonas sp. 05N433
GACAGAGCTGCGCTCCCGGGGCATCTACGAGGCGCGACTGTTCCATGCCGATAACCGCATCAGCGGGCATTTTTCGGTTCCGGCACAACTGGGCATCAAGGAAGACTTCGCCGATTACCGCTTCGATCAGCCGTTCCTGGCTGTTGGCATCAGCGACATCCGCGGCATCGAAAATGCGCTGAAACTCGAACTCAATGGCCAGAAGCTGGATTTTGTACCGGGTAGCCAGGTGGGCTGGCTGGGCGAGGGTGTGCATGTGACGTTGCCGGCGCTGGACACCCAACAGGCCACGGAGCTGGCCTTCGGTTTCGACTTGCGTCTGCAAGGCACCGGCCAGTTACAGGTTCTGCCGGTGGGCAAGACCAGCAAGGTTTCACTGGCGGCCAATTGGCCTCACCCCAGCTTCATCGGCAATTACCTGCCGGCCCAGCGGGAAATCACCGATCAGGGCTTTACGGCCAATTGGCAGACCTCGTTTTTCTCCACCAACCTGCAAGAAGCGTTGAACAGTTGCGTGTCGGGCGGTCATTGCGAGGCGTTCAGCGGTCGTAGTTTCGGCGTGAGTTTCATCGACCCGGTGGACCAGTACCTGAAAAGCGACCGGGCAATCAAATATGCATTGCTGTTTATCGTCCTGACCTTCGCCGGTTTCTTCCTGTTCGAAGTGTTGAAAAGCCTGGCGGTGCACCCGGTGCAGTACGCCTTGGTGGGTGTAGCGCTGGCGTTCTTCTACCTGTTGCTGTTGTCGCTGTCCGAACACATCGGCTTTGCCCTGGCGTATCTGCTGTCGGCGAGTAGCTGTGTGGCGTTGATCGGTTTTTATGTCTGCCATGTGCTGCGCAGCGTGCGTCACGGTTTGAGCTTTTCGGCGGGGTTGGCGGCGTTATACGGGCTGCTTTACGGCTTGTTGAGCGCCGAGGATTACGCGCTGTTGATGGGCTCGCTGCTGTTGTTCGGGCTACTGGGCGTTTTCATGGTGCTGACCCGTAAGCTGGACTGGTATGGGATCGGGCAGAAAACCGCGAAGCCCTTGGACTTTGATATAGGTGCCGTGGAATGAGCCGGTGGTTGGGGTTGCACGAGGATCAGCGAGTGGGTGAGGTGTTGGCGACGCGGATTGCCAGGTTGTTTGCACAGAGATCAAAAGATCGCAGCCTGCGGCAGCTCCCACAGGAGCACGCGTTCGGCGTAGGAGCTGCCGAAGGCTGCGATCTTCTGAGGCCGGCATGGCCGACCAAAGATCAAACCTTGGGCATCGTCGCGATCATCGAAGGCCGCTGACTCACTTCGAAATACCACTCGGCCAACTTTGGATTTTCCTTGCGCCATTCCAGATCCGGATGGCGCAAATCCAGATAACCCAAGGCACAGGCCACACTGATCGCTGCCACATCGAAATGGCTGGTCAGCTCGGCAATCGCATCGGCCTCCAACAGCGCCAGGGCGCGACGAATCTTGTCGCGTTGACCGTCGAGCCATGCGTCCCAATGTTTCTCCGGTGAGCGCAGGGCCACTTCATAGCGAATCATCACGGCGGCATCCATGATCCCGTCTGCCAGAGAAGCCAGGGTCAAGCGCCGCCAGCGCGCCGAGCCTTCACGAGGAATCAGCGGATTGCCGACGTGCTGGTGATCGAGGTAATCGAGGATCACCCGGCTGTCGTACAACACATTGCCGTCGGCCAGGCGCAGCGCCGGAATCTTGCCCAGCGGGTTGTCTTTGTTGAGAGCCTGATCCGGGCTGACCGGCGTGAGCTGGCAGGCTTGCAGCGCCACGCGGTTCGTTTGGCCGGTCTCGTGCAACAGCACCATGACTTTGCGAACAAAGGGCGAGGCGGGGTTGTGGAACAGGGTCATGCTGGGGGCGGACATGGCGGCATCTCGATCATGGGCAGTGTCGGGAGCATAGCGCTTTGGTGTTTGAGTGTGGGAGCGAGCTTGTGGCGAGGGGGCTTGCCCCCGTTCGGCTGCGCAGCAGTCGTAAAACCGCCGAATGCGGTTTATATGGCGAAATGCAGGGGGCCGCTTCACGACCCAACGGGGCGGTGCGGCGGTCCGACAAGCCCCCTCGCCACAGGTCAGAAAGAAGGCGCTTGCCGCCGCCGCTTCCACTGACTCAGCCGCTGCTGCAGGTTCAACGGGCTATGAATCTGTTGCTGCCGCGCGCGGCTGAACAAAATCAGCATCAGCTCCGCCGTCGCCAAGGCATCGGCGCTGGCGTTATGCCGTTCGAAGACCTCCAGCTTGAACCAGTCGATCCACTCATCCAGCCCGGCCTCGCGAAAGTGTGCCTGGGGACAAAGCAGCGGGGCGATGTCTGCCACGTCCAGAAACGGATGCTGCAGCTTGTAACCCAGATGTTCTTTCAGTGCGCGCCCGAGCATGTGCTGATCGAACGGCGCATGAAACGCCAACACCGGGCTGTCGCCGACAAATTCCATGAATTCGAGCAGGGCCTGCGCGGGGTCGCTGCCGGCGGCAATGGCGCTCGGACCCAGCCCATGAATCAGCACGCTGGGGCCGAGTTTGAGTTCGGTGCATTGCAGCGTGCGCTCGAACTGCTGGCTGAAGTCGATCGCGCCGTCCTCGATCACCACGGCCCCGATGGACAACAGCCGATCCTTGTTCAGATTCAGCCCGGTGGTTTCCAGGTCGAGCACCACCCAGCGTTGCTCGCGCAGGCTGCAGTCGCTCAGTTGGGCCACGGCCGGCAAGCGATCCAGACGGTGTTGCAGTTCGCCGGGCAAAACGGGACTGGCCGGGCGCAGCCATGAAAACAGGCTCATAACTGATACCGCAGGGTCAGGCTGCTTTGCAGGCGTTGGGCCTGGCGCAGGGATTCACGCAGGATGCGTCGGTCCAGATGATTGAGGCTGTCGGGATCGACCCGGTTGGAGTAGGGCAAGTTCTCACGGGTCTGTAGCTGATGTTGCTGCATGCGGGTTTGCTGGATGAAGTGATACGCCTCTTCATAGGCCGCGCCGTCCAGCTGATCGATGACCTCTTTTTCCACCAATTGGCGAAAACGCTCCAGGGTGTTGTTGGCGTCGATGCCGTGGGCCAGGGCCAGCACTCGCGCGCCGTCGACGAATGGCGTCAGGCCCTGGAGTTTCAGGTCGAGGGTGGCTTTCTCGCCATTCTTGCGCGCCAGGACGAATTCGCGGAAACGTCCTACGGGCGGGCGGTTGCGCAGGGCGTTCTCGGCCATCATGCGCTGGAACAACCGGTTGTCGCCGACCTGATCGAGAATGCCCCGGCGCAGTTGCTCACAGCCTCGCTCATCGCCCCAGACCACGCGCAGATCGAAATAGATACTCGACCCCAGCAGGTTTTCCGGCGTTGCCTCGCGGATAAACGCTGCAAAGCGTCGTGCCCACTCGATCCGGGACAAACACAGCTCGGGGTTGCCGGCCATGATGTTGCCTTTGCACAAGGTAAAGCCGCACAGCGCCAGGCTCTGATTGACCTGCTGGGCGATGGGCAACAACTTGCCGCGAATTTCGGCGGCGTGGGCCGCATCGCGAGCTTCGAACAGAATGCCGTTGTCCTGATCGGTGTGCAGCGTCTGCTCGCGGCGGCCTTCGCTGCCGAAGCAAAGCCAACTGAACGGCACACCGGGATCACCTTTCTCCGCGATGGCCAGTTCGATCACCCGGCAGACGGTGTGGTCGTTGAGCAGGGTGATGATATGGGTGATCTGCGTCGAGGACGCGCCGTGGGCTAGCATCCGCTCGACCAATTGGCCGATTTCGCCGCGGATCGCCACCAGGTTTTCCACCCGCTGGGCGCTGCGAATGGTCCGCGCCAGGTGCACCAGATCGACCCTTTGCAGGGAAAACAGGTCACGCTCCGAAACCACGCCACACAGGCGCTGGTCCTTGACCAGGCAGACGTGGGCAATGTGTCGCTCGGTCATGGCGATCGCTGCGTCGAAGGCACTGTGGTCCGGCGACAGGAAAAACGGCGCCCGGGTCATGTGCCGCTCGATGGATTCATTGAAATCACTGGTGCCGTTGGCCACCACGTGTCGCAAGTCGCGAAGGGTGAAAATGCCCAGCGGCGCCTTTTGTTCATCGACCACCACAATGCTGCCGACTTGCTGATCGTGCATCAGCGTCACCGCTTCACGCAGAGGTGTGATCGGGCTGCAGGTTACCGGGTGACGCATGGCCAATTCGCCCAGCCGGGTATTGAGCGAGTATTGGGTGCCGAGGGTTTCCACGGCTTTTTGCTGGACTTGCTGATTGACCTGGTCCAGCAAGCTGCTGACACCCCGTAGGGCAAAGTCGCGGAACGGATTGGACAGTGCGAACAGTTTGATGAACGCGAGCTTGTTCAGCTGTAGGCAAAAGGTATCTTCGGCCGCCAGATGTTCGGTGCGGGTTGCACGTTCGCCCAGCAGCGCGGCAAGGGGGAAACACTCGCCGGTGGTGATTTCGAAAGTGGTTTCGGTGCCACCCTTGGCCGTGTGCGGGCGTTCCCCCACGACCCGGCCTTGTTTGACGATGTAGAAATGCTCAATCGGGCCATCGGCGGGTTTGATGATGCTCTCGCCGGGGGCATAAAAACGCAGCTGGCATTGCTCCACCAGATAGGCCAGATGAGCGTTTTCCATCTGATTGAAGGGTGGGAAGCGCTGCAGGAATTGCAAAGTGCCCTGGATGTTCTGCAACACCGCGGTTTTCCCTGCCTGGGTGAAGGCGTCCGCTTTACTCATAACCATTACCGCAGTCTTTTTCTGATTGTTGTGTCGGATCGTTGTTTCAGATCGTTCCAGGCATGGTCGACCCCTGCGGGCAGGGTGCCCATTGGACGTAAGTCTAGGTAGGCAGTGCAGCGGCCGGAATATGGGAAATGTCTGACACAACGGTGGGAAAAACCTCCTACATTGTCTATTGGAAAAGATTCCGACGAAGTGCACATTGAAGTCTGCTGAGCGATGTCTGACACCCTGTGTCAGGGATCGCATTGAAAACGTTGAGAACGCCATGTCCGACCACGATATTTTGAGTGATGCCGAGCGCGAAGCGCTCAGCGCCGTCATGCTGGAACCAGACTTGCCGCCGCAGCGGGTGCTGATCGTCGATGACGATAAGGATGCCCGCGAATTGCTGTCGGAAATTCTGGGGCTCGATGGCATTCACTGCATGACGGCGGCCAGTGGCGAGATGGCGCTCAAAATGCTGGAAGAGAAGCCATCGATCGGTCTGGTGATTACCGACCTGCGGATGGGCCACGTCGACGGCCTGGAACTGATCCGCCTGGTGCGGGAGTCGCCACGCGCGGCATTGCCGATCATCATCGTTTCCGGCGATGCCGATGTGAAGGATGCGATCGAAGCGATGCACTTGCACGTCGTGGACTTTCTGCTCAAGCCCATTGATAGCGAAAAATTGCTTGAACTGGTCAAGCATGAGCTGGGGATGGATCTGTAGCGCGGACTTCCAGGTTGGCAGCTTTTGTGGCGAGGGGGCTTGCTCCCGTTGGGTTGCGAAGCAGCCCCAAAAACTGCGATCCCAATGTCCCTGATACACCGCATACACCGGATTTACGACTGCTGCGCAGTCGAGCGGGAGCAAGCTCCCTCGCCACAGGGGACCGCAGCGTGTCTAGTCCTGAAACAGGTGTGAACCTATTTCAGGACTAGACAGCGTAAATGAAAAAGCCCTGATCTCTCGATCAGGGCTTTTTCACGTCCGGCGTCAGCGTTTACTCAAAGGCCGTTGGCAGCCTTGAACTCACGACGACGACGGTGCAGAACCGGCTCGGTGTAGCCGTTCGGCTGTTTAGTGCCTTCGACCACCAGCTCGACCGCCGCCTGGAAGGCGATGTTGCTGTCGAAGTTCGGTGCCAGCGGGCGGTACAGCGGGTCGTTGGCGTTCTGACGGTCAACCACCGGCGCCATGCGCTTGAGGCTTTCCATCACTTGCGCTTCGGTAACGATGCCGTGGCGCAGCCAGTTGGCGATGTGCTGGCTGGAAATACGCAGCGTCGCACGGTCTTCCATCAGGCCGACGTCGTTGATGTCCGGCACTTTCGAGCAACCTACGCCCTGGTCGATCCAGCGCACCACGTAACCGAGAATGCCTTGGGCGTTGTTGTCCAGTTCGTTCTTGATCTGTTCCGCAGTCCAGCTCGGATTCACAGCCAGCGGGATAGTCAGGATGTCGTCCACCGAAGCACGCGCACGTTTGGCCAGTTCGGCCTGACGGGCGAACACGTCGACCTTGTGGTAGTGCAACGCGTGCAGCGCAGCAGCTGTCGGCGATGGAACCCAGGCGGTGTTGGCACCGGCCAATGGGTGAGCGATTTTCTGTTCCAGCATGGCGGCCATCAGGTCGGGCATGGCCCACATGCCTTTACCGATCTGGGCACGACCTTGCAGGCCGGTGCTCAAACCGATGTCGACGTTCCAGTTCTCGTAGGCACTGATCCACTTCTCGGCCTTCATGTCGGCCTTGCGCACCATCGGGCCGGCTTCCATGGAGGTGTGGATTTCATCGCCCGTGCGGTCGAGGAAACCGGTGTTGATGAACACTACGCGCTCGCTGGCAGCCTTGATGCAGGCCTTGAGGTTGACCGTGGTACGGCGCTCCTCGTCCATGATCCCGACTTTCAGCGTATTGCGCGGCAGGCCGAGGACGTCTTCGATGCGACCGAACAGCTCGTTGGTAAACGCGGCTTCTTCCGGGCCGTGCATCTTCGGCTTCACGATGTAGACCGAACCGGTACGGCTGTTCTTGCGCGAGCTGTTGCCGTTGAGGCTATGGATCGCCGCGAGGCAAGTCACCAGACCGTCGAGAATGCCTTCTGGCACTTCGTTGCCGTCTTTGTCGAGGATCGCGTCAATGGTCATCAGGTGACCGACGTTGCGCACGAACAACAGCGAGCGACCGTGCAGGCTCAGTTCGCTGCCATCGAGAGCGGTGTAGGTGCGGTCGGCGTTCATGGTGCGGGTAAAGGTCTGACCGCCCTTGGAGACTTCTTCCGACAGGTCACCCTTCATCAGACCGAGCCAGTTGCGGTAGATCACCACTTTGTCATCGGCATCGACCGCGGCGACTGAGTCTTCGCAGTCCATGATGGTGGTCAGCGCGGCTTCCATCAGGATGTCTTTGACACCGGCCGCGTCGGTCTGGCCGACCGGGGTGCTGGCATCGATCTGGATTTCGAAGTGCAGGCCGTTGTTCTTCAGCAGGATCGCGGTCGGAGCCGCTGCGTCGCCGTGGAAACCGATCAGTTGAGCATCGTTGCGCAAGCCGGTGTTGCTACCACCCTTGAGGGCGACAACCAGTTTGCCGTCAACGATCTTGTAGCCGGTGGAATCGACGTGGGAGCCGGCAGCCAATGGCGCGGCTTCGTCGAGGAACGCACGGGCGAAGGCAATAACCTTGTCGCCACGTACCTTGTTGTAGCCTTTGCCCTTTTCCGCGCCATCCGCTTCGCTGATGGCGTCGGTGCCGTAGAGCGCGTCATACAGCGAACCCCAGCGTGCGTTCGAGGCGTTAAGCGCGAAGCGCGCGTTCATCACCGGCACCACCAACTGTGGGCCGGCCATGCGGGCGATTTCGTCATCGACGTTTTGTGTCGTTGCCTGGAAATCGGCCGCTTCTGGCAGCAGATAACCGATGTCTTGCAGGAAGGCTTTGTAGGCCACCGCATCGTGCGCAACACCTGCACGAGCCTGGTGCCAGGCATCAATGCGAGCCTGGAAATCATCGCGTTTGGCGAGTAGGGCTTTGTTCTTCGGTGCCAGGTCATGGATGACCTTGTCGGCACCGGCCCAGAACGTGTCGGCGGTGAGGCCGGTACCGGGAATGGCTTCGTTGTTCACGAAGTCGAACAGGACTTTGGCGACCTGCAGGCCACCGACTTGAACGTGTTCAGTCATTGCTTGCCTCACTCTGCTCAGCTATTTCGCTTTTCAGCTCTTCAATTTAACAATGAAGCCTCTGGCCATTTAAACCACAAACCCTTCTACCAGTACATGCCATTGCTGGCGGCTGGGTTCGTTCCGATCAACGGCATTGCGGCCTTGCTGACGGGGCTTTCAGGGTTGCGAGTGTGCCTGCGGCAGACATCGATCCAACGTTATGTAGTGCGCGCTGTGGCATACTACATGATGAATTGCGGTTGTGAAAATTAGACTAATTACGTCGTTCTGCGACCCCATGACGCATTGCAGTCATGTCGGGGAACGGGATGTTCTCAAAAAACTATTGGATTGTTCCAGTTAAATATAAAAACTTGTACACATAATATTCGATGCCCTGCTATGGAGATGGGGCTTTTGTGGCGAGGGGGCTTGCCCCCGTTCGGCTGCGAAGCAGTCGTAGATCGCCTGATGCGAACACGCTGGAGAAACTCAAGGGGCCGCTTTGCGACCCAACGGGGGCAAGCCCCCTCGCCACATCCAGCCCCTTGCCTATACTTGCCTTTCCATAACAAAAGTCATGACAAGAGGGCTGCGCCATGGACCATCTCGTACTCACGGTATTCGCCCCGGACAAGCCCGGGCAGGTCGAGCGCATTGCCCAATGCATTGCCGAGCATGGCGGCAACTGGCTGGAGAGCCGCATGTCGCGCATGGCCGGGCAGTTCGCCGGGATTCTTCGGGTGGGCGTACCGGCCGAAGCCTACGATGAACTGGTAGACGCCCTACAGGGACTGTCGACCCAGGGCATCCGCGTGATGATCGCCGAAAGCAGCATCGAACAATCCTGCACCTGGAAGCCGATTGCCATGGAACTGGTGGGCAATGATCGTCCGGGCATTGTGCGGGACATTACGCGTCTGCTGAGTGAGCAAGGGGTGAGCCTGGAGCGGCTGGTGACCGAAGTGCGTCCGGCGCCGATGAGCAGCGAGCCGTTGTTCCATGCCGAAGCAATCCTCGCGGTGCCCCTGACTTTGTCGCTGGAGGTGCTGCAATCGCGCCTGGAAACCCTGGCGGACGACCTGATGGTCGAATTGGTACTGCGCAGCGAACCTTGAACAGGTTATCCAAGTTATACGTGCACCTGCCTGTGGATAACCTGTAGAGACACCCCGCCAGCCCACGCCGGCCGGGGCTCTTCAGGATCTGATCAAAAAACCAGCAGTTTCAGTGACTTGCGCACAAACGCCGGGGATCACGTTGTGGATAACCTTGGGAAGGATGGATGCAGGCCACGGGAGACGTGGCCTGTAGAGATTTGTACGTTTTCTGATCAACTGCGGCGGCGCAGACTTATCCACGCGTCGACGCTGTAAACCGCCAGACCTGCCCAGATAAAGATGAACGCCACCAGCGTGCTGGACGACAAGTGTTCGCCAAACAGCAGTACGGCTTGCAACAGCACCAGCGTCGGCGCCAGGTACTGGAGAAATCCGAGGGTGGTGTAGGGCAAGTGCCGTGCGGCGGCGTTGAAACACACCAGCGGCACCAGCGTCACCGGACCGGCGGCTACCAGCCACCAGGCTTCGGAGCTGGTCCAGAATGCGGCTTGCGCGCTGGTCGCCGTCGGGTTGAACAGCAGCCAGGCGACAGCAATCGGCACCAGCATCCAGGTTTCCACCACCAGCCCCGGCAGCGCCTTGACCGGTGCCTGCTTGCGGATCAGGCCGTAGAAGCCGAAGGTCAATGCCAGCACCAGCGACACCCACGGCAGGCTGCCGACCTGCCACACTTGCTGCGCGACACCGACCGCCGCCAGCCCCACCGCGATCCACTGCATGCGCCTTAGCCGTTCGCCGAGGATCAGCATCCCCAGCAGCACGTTTACCAACGGGTTGATGTAGTAACCGAGGCTGGCCTCAAGCATGCGTCCGTTGTTCACCGACCAGACGTAAGTCAGCCAGTTGGCCGCGATCAGCGTGCCGCTCAGGGCCAGGATCGCCAGCCGCCGTGGATTCTCACGCAGCTCGCGCCACCAGCCGGGATGTTTCCAGACGAGCAGCAGCAAGGCGCCGAACAACGCGGACCAAAGCACTCGGTGGATGATGATCTCCACGGCAGGCACGCTGGCGATGGCTTTGAAGTAGAGCGGGAAAAGTCCCCAGATGATGTAGGCACTCAGGCCCAGGATGTACCCGCGACGCAGGTTGGCGGCTTGCATGAGAATCCTTGCTTAGGCAGCTAACAAAGAGGGGATTGTATAGATGTGTGGCCTTTTTTGTAGGAGCGAGGCTTGCCCGCACCGCTCGCTCCTACAGGGACGCGGTGTTTAGAAGAGTTTCAATGGCTCTTCATTCAGTGCCGCCAATTGCTCACGCAACGCCAACACTTGATCGCCCCAATAGCGCTCGGTGCCGAACCACGGAAAGCTGCGAGGGAAGGCCGGGTCGTCCCAGCGACGGGCGAGCCAGGCGCTGTAGTGCATCAACCGCAAGGCGCGCAGCGGTTCGATCAGCGCCAGTTCCCGCGGGTCGAAGTCGTGGAATTCGCTGTAGCCGTCCATCAGTTCCGACAGTTGCCCCAGACATTCCTGACGGTCACCCGCCAGCATCATCCAGATATCCTGTACCGCCGGGCCCATGCGGCAGTCGTCGAGGTCGACGATGTGGAACATTTCGTCGCGACACATCATGTTGCCGGGGTGGCAATCGCCATGTATGCGGATGTTCTGGTGTGGCGTGGCCTGGTAGACCTCTTCCACGCGCTTGAGCAAGTCGCGGGCGACGGACTCGTAGGCCGGCAGCAGACTGCGCGGTACGAAATTGCCTTCGAGCAAGGTGGCCAGTGAGTCGTGACCGAAGTTTTTCACCCCAAGCACTTCACGGTGTTCGAACGGTTTTGTAGCGCCGACCGCATGCAGACGACCCAGCAGTTGGCCCAGGCGATACAGCTGATCAAGGTTGCCCGGCTCCGGTGCGCGACCACCCCGGCGCGGGAACAGGGTGAAACGGAATCCGGCATGTTCGTGCAGGCTTTCATCGTTGTGGATCAGCGGCGGGACCACCGGTATATCGCACTCGGCGAGTTCGAAGGTGAATTGGTGTTCTTCGAGAATCGCTTCGTTGGTCCAGCGCAACGGACGGTAAAACTTGGCGATCAGCGGCTCGGAGTCTTCGATGCCGACCTGATAGACACGGTTCTCGTAGCTGTTGAGCGCCAGAATACGGGCGTCGCTGAGAAAGCCGATGCTTTCGACGGCATCGAGCACGAGGTCTGGGGTGAGGGTTTCAAACGGGTGGGCCATGCTGACTCCTGCGCGCGGCAGGCTGCCGCGTCCGGCCAAGCATGGTAGCGCAGACGGGGCCTCTTTAGGGGGTGGGCTTGAGGTAAGTGTGGTTTGGGCTGACGCTTTCGCGGGCAAGCCTTGCTCCTGCAGTAGGCGCTTGACTTGCCGCGAAGAGGCCCTGTCAGGCGCCGACGATTCCGCCATCCTCGCGGGTAATCGCCATCACCGAAGACCGCGGCTTGCCATTGGGCAGGTGTTCAGGGAATGTCGACCCGCCGTTTTCCCCCGGATGCTGAATCCCGACAAACAAGGTCTTCTGATCCGGCGAGAAGCTGATCCCCGTCACCTCACAGCCCACCGGCCCGACCATGAAACGGCGGATCTCACCGGTTGCCGGGTCGGCGCACAGCATCTGGTTATTGCCCATGCCCGCGAAGTCGCCCGCATTGCTCGTGTCGCCGTCGGTCAGAATCCACAAGCGTCCGGCCTTGTCGAAGCCCAGGCCGTCCGGGCTGTTGAACATGTTCTGCGGGGTGATGTTTGACGAGCCGGCCTTCGGCGTGCCGGCGTGGACGCCCGGGTTGCCGGCGACCACAAACAGGTCCCAGGCAAAGCTATTCGAACCGTGATCGTCGCGGTCGGTGCGCCAGCGCAGGATCTGCCCGTAGACGTTCTTCTCGCGTGGGTTCGGGCCGCCCACCGGTTGGCCTTCTTCGCCGCGCTTGGCGTTGTTGGTCAGGGTGCAATAGACCAGGCCGTCCTTGGGGCTGACGACGATCCATTCCGGGCGGTCCATGCGCGTGGCGCTCACCACGCTGGCGGCGAGGCGCGCATGAATCAGCACTTCGGCCTGATCGGCAAAACCGCTGCTGGCGTCGATGCCGTTCTTGCCGTGGGTCAGTTCGATCCACTGGCCCTGGCCTTTCGGATGATCGGCGTTGCCGTCGCCCGCATCGAAACGCGCCACGTACAAGGTGCCGTGGTCCAGCAGATCGCGGTTGGCTTTGGGGTTTTTGTGGTTGATCTTGTCGCGGCTGACGAATTTATAGATGAACTCGCCACGTTCGTCGTCGCCCATGTACACCACGGCGCGACCGTCGTTGGTTTCGGCCAGGGCAGCGTTTTCATGTTTGAAGCGGCCCAGCGCGGTGCGTTTGACCGGCGTCGATTGCGGATCGAACGGGTCGATTTCCACCACCCAGCCGTGGCGGTTGAGTTCGTTGGGATTCTTCGCCAGGTCGAAGCGTGGATCGTGTTGATGCCAGTTGATGTCTTTGCTGGTTGCCACTGCGCCGTAGCGTTTCTGCGCGGCGTCGAATTTTTGCTCGGCATTGCTGCTGCCGAAGCAGTCGGTGAAGTTCTCTTCGCAGGTCAGATAAGTGCCCCATGGCGTTTTGCCGTTGGCGCAATTCTGGAAGGTGCCGAGGACTTTCTTGCCGTGTTTGTCGGCACTGGTTTTCAGCAGGTCGTGACCTGCTGCGGGGCCGCTCAGTTTGATGGGCGCATTACCGTGAATGCGCCGGTTGTAGCGCGAGCCCTGGACGAACTGCCACTGGCCGTTCTTGCGCTGCACTTCGATCACTGACACGCCTTCGCAGGCCAGGGCCTTGCGCACATCTTCCGCCGATTGCGGCATGCCGCCGTGGGGGTAGAGGTAGCGGTAATTGGTGTATTCGTTGTTGATCGCCATCAGCGCCCGGTCTTTGTCACCGGGGAATTCGAACAGGCTCATGCCATCGTTGTTGTCGCCGAACTGGACTTCCTGCGCCTGGGCCGTGCCGTTACCGCTAGGGTCGAATGCCGGGCCATTCTTTTGCAGAGGCTGACCCCAGCTAATCAAAACCGAGGACTTGTAGCCCGGCGGCAGGGTGATGGTATCGGTGGTGGCGGCGGCAATGCTGTCGAAGCCCAACAGCTTGCTGGAACCGGCGCTGACGCTGGCGGCCAGCACGCTGCGACTCAGCAGGTTGCCACCGAGAAACATCGCCGCACCGCAGAGGGCGCCGGCGCTGATGAAGCCACGACGGCTGAGGCCGACCATTTTTTCGAGGTCGGTGGGTTGGTTGTCTTCTAATAGGCTCACATCAGGCTCCCTGCGGGTTTTTGCAGCCACCTTAAGGGCGGTTGATGAAGCTTTTGTTGCAGCGCCTGCAGGCTAGAGCGGTGTACCCAGCAGGATGTTCGATGGCGCGAACTGCACCTGCACCGGTTTACCGGCGGCAAGCCCGAGGTTTTTCAGGTGCAGCGGCTCGGCCAGGGCGCAAAGTGTCTGGCCATTGGGCAGGCCGATGCGCACTTCGCTGGGGCTGTCTTCAGCGTCGAGGATTTCTTCGATCGTGCCCTTCAGGCAATTGTTGCCATGTGTTGCAGCTTGATCGATGCCAAGCAGTTCCAGCCAACCGGCCTTGATCAGTGCGACCACTTCGGTACCCGTTTCCAGCTCCAGGCGCAGGGTGCTGTCGTGAGTGATCTGCGCGTCAATGAGCAAGCCTTCGGCCAGTTCAAGGCGGATCCGGTCGTTGCGCCCCTGTGCATCGATCGCCACGACCTTGCCGTGCAATTGATTGCGCGCGCTGGTTCTGAGCATCAGCCGACCGAGCAAGTCCAGGTCGCTGGCCTCTTCGGCGGCTTCCAGAACCTGAGCCTGCAACGCTTGCAGCTTTTGATACAGGCGCAACACGCGCTCGCCTTCGCTGGACAATTTGGCGCCACCGCCGCCCTTGCCACCAACGCTGCGCTCCACCAGTGGTTTCTGCGCGAGGTTGTTCAGCTCGTCGATGGCGTCCCACGCGGCCTTGTAACTCAGGCCGGCGCTTTTTGCGGCGCGGGTGATCGAGCCCTGTTCGGCGATGTGTTGCAGCAACGCGATGCGCTGCGGACGACGGACAATGTGCTGGGACAACAACGTAGGCAAGGACATGGCAAGGCGCTTTGGGCTGTGGCGATGGATGGGACGTTGGCGACTTGGCGTGCGGGAGTCAAGTCAGGCCCCATCGCCAGGTTTGGGGGTACGGGCCAGGCAGTAGACGTCGACCCGCGTCGCACCCGCCGCCATTAACAGCCGGGCCAGGGCCTGTGCGGTGGCGCCGGTGGTCAGCACATCGTCCACCAGTGCGAAGTGGCGACCTTTGACCGAAGCCTCGGGCGCCAGGGCGAAGGCGTGGCGCAGGTTCTTTTTACGTGCATCGGCATTAAGGTCTTGTTGCGCGCTGGTGTCCTGAGTCCTCACCAATAGCGTTTCATCACAAAGAATGTCGAGGCCGGCGCTGAGCCAGCGGGCGAGCATCGCCGCTTGGTTGAAACCCCGCTGTCGCAGCCGCTTGGGGGCCAGCGGTACCGGTATCAGCACGTCGGGCCGATCCAGATCTTCATCGAAGCGATGTTGCAGGAACTGGGCAAGAAGTTCGGCGAGCAGGCGGCCAAGCGGCCATTTTGCGCTGTGCTTGAAGCGGGTGATCAAACTGTCGACGGGAAAGCTGTAAGTCCAGGGCGCGGCGACTCGCTCGAAGGCTGGCGGTTGTTTCAGGCATTGGACGCACGTCAGGCCGGTGGCGGGCAAGGGCAGGGCGCAGGTATGGCATTGGTCGCCCAGCCAGGGCAGCTCGGTTTCGCAGGCCATGCAGATCGGTATGGTGTCGTCCGCGACCTCTGAGCAGAGCAAACAGGATTGTTTGTTTTTTAACCAGATGTAAACCGGTCCTTCGTATCGTGGTTGACAGTGCATGAGTCTTCCTTAAATATGCCGAACATCCGTGTCGCGTCTGTGGGTATTCCATTCCCCAGTCGCTTGCCAAGCATAACCAAGGAATCGCCCATGAGCGCCAGCACCACTGCCACCCTGCGTCACGACTGGTCTTTGGCTGAAGTCAAAGCACTCTTCGTTCAGCCATTCAATGACCTGCTGTTCCAGGCGCAGACGGTGCACCGCGCGCATTTCGACGCCAATCGCGTCCAGGTTTCCACCCTGCTGTCGATCAAGACCGGCGCGTGCCCTGAAGATTGCAAATATTGTCCGCAGTCGGGTCACTACAACACTGGCCTGGAAAAAGAAAAGCTGATGGAAGTGCAGAAGGTCCTCGAAGAGGCTGCTCGCGCCAAGGCGATCGGTTCGACCCGTTTCTGCATGGGCGCGGCGTGGAAACACCCGTCGGCCAAAGACATGCCTTACGTGCTGGAGATGGTCAAAGGCGTGAAAGCCATGGGCCTGGAAACCTGCATGACCCTTGGTCGTCTCGATCAGGACCAGACCGTCGCCCTGGCCGAAGCCGGCCTGGACTACTACAACCACAACCTCGACACCTCGCCGGAGTTCTACGGCAGCATCATTACCACCCGCACTTACAGCGAGCGCCTGCAAACCCTGGCCTACGTGCGTGATTCGGGGATGAAGATCTGCTCCGGCGGCATTCTCGGCATGGGCGAGTCCCTCGACGACCGCGCCAACCTGCTGATCCAGCTGGCCAACCTGCCAGAGCATCCAGAGTCGGTGCCGATCAACATGTTGGTGAAAGTCGCCGGCACGCCGCTGGAAAATGCCGACGACGTCGATCCGTTCGACTTCATCCGCATGCTCGCCGTTGCACGCATCCTGATGCCGAAATCCCACGTACGCCTGTCCGCCGGTCGCGAAGCGATGAACGAGCAGATGCAGGCTCTGGCGTTCTTTGCCGGCGCCAACTCGATTTTCTACGGCGAAAAACTGCTGACCACCGCCAACCCGCAGGCAGACAAGGACATGCAACTGTTCTCGCGTCTGGGCATCCTGCCGGAAGCCCGCGAAGAGCACGCCGACGAAGTGCATCAGGCCGCCATCGAACAGGCACTGGTGGAGCAGAAGAGCAGCGAGCAGTTCTATAACGCTGCTGTTTAACCCACGCAAAACCCTGTAGGAGCCTGCTTGCTGGCGATAGCATCACCACGGTCTGTCGACAGACCGTGGTGATGCTATCGCCAGCAAGCAGGCTCCTACACGATGGTCAGCCATTGCTGGCGTTCTGTAACAACGATTACCTGGGCCTGGCCAATCACCCGCAAGTGATCGAAGCCTGGCGCGCCGGCGCGTCTCGTTGGGGCGTGGGCGGTGGTGCTTCGCATCTGGTGATTGGCCACAGCGGCCCGCATCACGCGCTGGAAGAAGCCCTTGCCGAATTCACCGGCCGTCCGCGCGCATTGCTGTTCACCACCGGCTACATGGCCAACCTCGGCGCGGTCACCGCATTGGTCGGGCAGGGCGATACGGTGCTGGAAGACCGGCTCAATCACGCGTCGTTGCTGGATGCCGGTTTGCTGTCCGGTGCGCGTTTCAATCGCTATCTGCATAACGATGCGGCCAGTCTGGCCAACCGCCTTGAGAAGGCCACCGGCAATACGCTGGTGGTCACCGACGGCGTGTTCAGCATGGACGGTGACATCGCCGATCTGCCGGCGCTGGCGCGGGAAGCCAAGGCCAAAGGTGCCTGGTTGATGGTCGATGACGCTCACGGCTTTGGTCCGCTGGGCGCCAATGGCGGTGGGGCCGTCGAGCATTTCGGCCTGAGTCAGGAGGACGTGCCGGTGTTGGTTGGCACCCTCGGCAAGGCGTTCGGTACGGCCGGTGCTTTTGTGGCTGGCAGTGAGGAGTTGATCGAGAGCCTGATCCAGTTCGCTCGCCCCTACATCTACACCACCAGCCAGCCGCCGGCACTGGCCTGCGCGACGCTTAAAAGCCTGGAATTGTTGCGCAGCGAACACTGGCGACGTGAGCATTTGCAGGCGCTGATTCGCCAGTTCCGCCAAGGCGCCGAGCAGATTGGCCTGGAGTTGATGGACAGCTTCACGCCGATCCAGCCGATCATGATTGGCGATGCCGGGCGTGCGGTCCGGCTGTCGCAGATGCTGCGTGAGCGTGGCCTGATGGTGACCGCGATCCGTCCACCGACCGTGCCCGCCGGCAGCGCCCGCTTGCGCGTTACCCTAACTGCCGCTCACAGCGAGGCGCAGGTGCAGCTATTGTTAAATGGACTGGCCGATTGTTTTCAACAACTGGGACCGGAGCCAAGCCATGCGTGATCGTCTGATTCTGCTGCCGGGCTGGGGTCTCGGGATTTCTCCGCTGGAACCCTTGGCGGCTGCCTTGCAAGGCCTGGATGAGCATCTGCGCGTCGAAATCGAACCACTGCCGGAACTGGAATCGAGCAACCTTGAAGAATGGCTCGATGAACTGGATTCGACGCTGCCCCAGGATGCCTGGCTAGGTGGTTGGTCATTGGGCGGCATGCTGGCATCCGAATTGGCGGCGAAGCGCGGTGACCGTTGCTGCGGTTTGGTGACCCTGGCGAGTAACCCTTCTTTTGTCGCCCATGAGCAGTGGTCGAGCGGGATGCCTGGCGAGACCTTCGACGCGTTTCTGGCCGGTTGCAAAGCCGATCCGGGCATGACGTTGAAACGTTTCTCGCTGCTGTGCACCCAAGGTGCCGCAGACCCGCGCGGGCTATCGCGGCTGTTGCTCGCTGGCGCACCGCTTTCGTCTCCATCGGTGCTGATGAGCGGCCTGGAGTTGCTTGCACAGCTGGATACCCGGCAAGCGTTGCAGGCGTTTCGCGGTCCGCAATTGCACTTGTTCGGTGGTCTCGACGGATTGGTCCCGGCCGAAGCGGCGGGGGATTTGCTGGCGCTGCTGCCGGATGTCGAAATCGGTCTGATTGAACAGGCCAGCCACGCGTTTCTTCTGGAAGACCCCCACGGTGTGGCGGGGGCGATTCAGGCCTTTTTGCATGAGTCCGGTGATGACTGATTTGTCCTTTCCCAACCTGCCCGGCGGCTTGCCCGATAAACGCCAGGTAGCGGCGTCCTTTTCCCGAGCGGCGGCGAGCTACGACAGCGTGGCCGAATTGCAGCGCGACGTTGGCAATGAATTGTTGCGTCGCTTGCCGGAGGATTTTGTCCCGGGTCGATGGCTGGACATGGGTTGTGGCACCGGGTATTTCAGCCGTGCGCTCGGTGAGCGTTTTCCTACCGGCAACGGGCTGGCCCTTGATATCGCAGAGGGGATGCTCAATCACGCCCGTCCCTTGGGCGGCGCCAACCATTTCATCGCCGGTGATGCCGAACGCTTGCCGTTGCAGGATTCGACCTGCGACCTGGTCTTCTCCAGCCTGGCGGTGCAATGGTGCGCGGATTTCGCCTCGGTGCTCAACGAAGCGTATCGGGTGCTGAAACCGGGCGGTATTTTCGCGTTTGCTAGTCTGTGTGTAGGCACGCTGTACGAATTGCGCGACAGCTGGCGTCAGGTGGATGGCATGGTGCACGTCAACCGCTTCCGCGAGTTCGGTGTTTACCAGCAGCTTTGCGCGGGCAGTGGCTTGAAGGTCATCAGCCTTGAAACACATCCACATGTGTTGCATTACCCCGATGTCCGCAGCCTGACCCATGAGCTCAAGGCACTCGGGGCGCATAACCTGAACCCCGGTCGGCCGGGCGGTTTGACCGGCAGGGCGCGAATCCTCGGCTTGATCGAGGCTTACGAGCAGTTTCGTCAGGCACAGGGACTGCCGGCGACTTATCAAGTGGTTTACGCCGTGCTGGAGAAACCCTTATGAGCGCAGCCTATTTCATCACCGGTACTGACACCGATGTCGGCAAGACCACCGTCGCCGCAGGTTTGCTGCATGCCGCGCGATTGTCAGGCTTGAGCACAGCGGCGGGTAAGCCGGTAGCCTCCGGGTGTGAGCTGACGCCCAAGGGATTACGCAACGCCGACGCACTGGCACTGCTGGCCGAATGCTCGATACCGTTGACCTACGATCAGGTCAATCCGGTCGCGTTCGAGCCGGCGATCGCACCGCATCTGGCAGCGCGGGAGGCTGGCGTGGCGCTGACCGTGCAATCGTTGCTGGCACCAATGCGGCAGGTTCTCGATCTGCAGGCGGACTTCACCTTGATCGAAGGCGCTGGCGGCTGGCGAGTGCCGTTGGCGGATCAAGACAATCTGTCAGACCTGGCCATGGCGCTGGATCTGCCGGTAATCCTGGTGGTTGGTGTGCGCCTGGGCTGCATCAACCATGCGCTGCTGACGGCTGAGGCAATTGCTCGGGATGGTTTGCAGTTGGCGGGGTGGGTGGCGAACATCATCGATCCGAAGACCTCGCGCCTGGAAGAAAACCTGGCGACGCTGGCCGAGCGCATTCCCGCGCCGTGCCTGGGGCGGGTGCCGAAACTCAAGTCGGTGACGGCCGAAGCGGTGGCCGAACATCTACAGCTGGATCTGCTGGACTGACGTTTCTGGCGTGGGTTTTACCTATGATAAGGCACTGTGCCATTAGTGTTTTTGTCGGGCCTTTTAGCGGCGTGTCTGGTTCAATGGCCGCTGTTGATCCTTTGTAGGACGAGTTCTCCCATGGAAATCTCAGGAAACACCGCTTTCTATGCCGGTCTGAGCACTATTCAGACAGGGCAGAGCCGCGTCGATCAGGCTTCGGGGCAAATCGCCAACAACACCATCGAGCGTTCGGTCACCAGTCAGTCCTCCGAGGTTCAGGTCGATCGTCTGCGCTCGGTAGACCGCAGCCAGCAATCGGATCTGGCCAGCAATGTGGTCGAGATGTCTCAAGGCAAGTTCCAGGTGGAACTTGGCGTCAAAGTCGCCAAGGCCTCCGATGAAATGCTCGGTACGTTGATCGATACCTTCGCCTGATTCCTCATTGAATTCACTACCCCAGCGCCGCGCCTGTTCGCGGCGTTTTTCTGCGTAAGTCCTTCTCCCTCAACTAATCTCTCCTACATGACGTGTTGCTCAATCAACGACGTTGCGCCACTGCGCGCCCAAGATTTTCATAGATCGAAGACGAACGGCAAAAGATCGGCGCTTGACAAGGTTTGGGCGTAAACGTATGTTTCAAACAACTGTTTGACCGTCACAACAAATCACCACGGTCGTTCATTCCCGGTTACATCAGCAGAGGTTTATCGCTATGCCTGACTACAAGGCCCCCTTGCGTGATATTCGCTTCGTTCGTGACGAACTGCTCGGCTACGAAGCGCACTATCAGAGCCTTCCGGCTTGCCAGGACGCAACTCCGGACATGGTTGACGCCATTCTCGAAGAAGGCGCCAAGTTTTGTGAGCAGGTGCTGGCTCCGCTGAACCGCGTGGGTGACACCGAAGGCTGCACCTGGAGCGAGTCGGGCGTTAAAACCCCGACCGGTTTCAAAGAAGCCTACAAGCAATTCGTCGAAGGCGGCTGGCCTAGCCTGGCCCACGATGTAGAGCACGGCGGCCAGGGCCTGCCGGAGTCTCTGGGCCTGGCTGTCAGCGAAATGGTTGGCGAGGCCAACTGGTCGTGGGGCATGTACCCAGGCCTGTCCCATGGCGCGATGAACACTATTTCCGAGCACGGCACGCCTGAGCAGCAAGAGGCTTACCTGACCAAACTGGTTTCCGGCGAATGGACCGGCACCATGTGCCTGACCGAGCCGCACTGCGGCACTGACCTGGGCATGTTGCGCACCAAGGCCGAACCTCAGGCCGACGGCTCCTACAAAGTGTCCGGCACCAAGATCTTCATCTCGGCCGGTGAGCACGACATGGCCGACAACATCGTCCACATCGTTCTGGCACGTCTGCCGGACGCACCTGCCGGCACCAAAGGCATCTCGCTGTTCATCGTGCCGAAATTCCTGCCGAACGCAGATGGCTCGATCGGCGCGCGCAACGCTGTGAGCTGCGGTTCCCTGGAACACAAGATGGGCATCCACGGCAACGCCACCTGCGTGATGAACTTCGACGCGGCCACCGGTTACCTGATCGGCCCGGCGAACAAAGGCCTGAACTGCATGTTCACCTTTATGAACACCGCACGTCTGGGTACCGCGCTGCAAGGTCTGGCACACGCCGAGATCGGCTTCCAGGGCGGCCTGAAATACGCTCGCGATCGCCTGCAAATGCGCTCCCTGACTGGCCCGAAAGCGCCGGACAAAGCCGCTGACCCGATCATCGTTCACCCTGATGTTCGTCGCATGCTGTTGACCATGAAGGCGTTCGCCGAAGGCAACCGTGCGATGGTTTACTTCACCGCCAAGCAAGTTGACATCGTCAAATACGGCGTCGATGAAGAAGAGAAGAAGAAAGCCGACGCATTGCTGGCCTTCATGACGCCGATCGCCAAAGCCTTCATGACTGAAGTCGGTTTCGAATCCGCCAACCACGGCGTGCAGATCTACGGTGGCCACGGCTTCATCGCCGAGTGGGGCATGGAGCAGAACGTTCGCGACAGCCGTATTTCGATGCTGTACGAAGGCACCACCGGCATCCAGGCACTCGACCTGCTGGGCCGTAAAGTGCTGATGACTCAAGGCGAAGCGCTCAAGGGCTTCACCAAGATCGTCCACAAGTTCTGCCAGAGCAACGAAGGCAATGACGCGGTCAAAGAGTTCGTCGAGCCATTGGCTGCGCTGAACAAAGAATGGGGCGAGCTGACCATGAAGGTCGGTATGGCGGCCATGAAAGATCGCGAAGAAGTCGGCGCAGCATCCGTGGACTACCTGATGTACTCCGGTTACGCCTGCCTGGCCTACTTCTGGGCTGACATGGCGCGTCTGGCGGCCGAGAAACTGGCTGCCGGCACCACTGAAGAGGCGTTCTACACCGCCAAGCTGCAGACTGCGCGCTTCTACTTCCAGCGCATCCTGCCGCGTACCCGCACTCACGTTGCAACCATGCTGTCGGGCGCCAACAACCTGATGGACATGAAAGAAGAAGACTTCGCACTGGGTTACTAAGCCCTACGCAGTCTCTTCACAAAGCCGCTGCTTCTTCGGAAGCAGCGGCTTTTTTATGCCTGACGCAAACGATCACGTCTTTAAATATTCCTGACTAAAACGCTAAGAAGAACGACTTTGCTGCCGTTAAAGAGGCTGCGATGTGACGCCTGTCACGTTGCACGTGCTTAGCTGCGCCAAATGCAGGCACAATGCCATCTTTGTTTGCCGGGTCGGAGCTTTACCCTTGCCGCGTTCTTCCGCTGTACGTGTCAGCCATTTTTTGCCATCGCTGCTGTTGTTGCTCGCGGGGCTTGCGGCTGCCTACGTCAAGGATCTCAACGTCTTCTTCACTTCGCTGTTCAACGTTCTGCCCACTCTGGTGCTGTTGCTCGGCGGTGCGTATTGCGCGGTTTATAGACGTCAGCGTGAACTGTTTCTGATGGTCACGGTGTACATCGCCTACTTCCTGCTCGACACCCAGACTGACTATTACCGCGACAACGGCAAGGTTCGTGAAGACGCCGCGGTGGTGTTCCATCTGTGCTGTCTGTTGTTGCCGTTGCTGTTTGGCTTGTTCGCTGCCTGGCAAGAGCGTACTCACCTGTTCCAGGACATGGTGGCGCGTTTCGCTGTGTTGCTGGCGTTCGGCAGTGTGGCGCTGGGGCTGGAGCAAAGTTACCCACAGGCGCTGCTGATGTGGCTGTCGGAGATCCGCTGGCCGGCGTTGCATGGTGCGTGGATGAGCCTGATCCAATTGTCTTATCCCGTGTTCGTCGCCTCGTTCCTGTTATTGGCCTGGCAATACTGGCGCAACCCAAGACCTTTGCACGCTGCGCAATTGGTGGGGCTGTTGGGATTGTTCTGGATGTTGCCGAAAACCTTCATCCTGCCCTTCACCCTCAACATCATGTGCAGCCAGGTGATGTTGATGATTGCCGCCGCGGTTGCCCATGAGGCCTATCAGATGGCTTTCCGCGACGAACTCACCGGCCTGCCGGGGCGCCGCGCCCTGAACGAGCGCATGCAACGGCTGGGGCGCAATTACGTGCTGGCGATGAGCGACGTCGATCACTTCAAGAAATTCAACGACACCCACGGCCACGATGTCGGCGACCAAGTGTTGCGTCTGGTCGCCAGCAAGCTGTCGAAAATCAGTGGTGGCGGTAGGGCATATCGCTACGGCGGTGAGGAATTTGCCTTGGTGTTCGCAGGCAAGACCCTCGAAGAGTGCATGCCGCATCTGGAGGTCATCCGCGAATCCATTGCCACTTACAACATCCAGCTGCGCAATCAGGACAGCCGTCCCCAGGATGACCAGCAGGGGCGCCAGCGTCGCGCGGGTTCGGGTGCCTCGAGTGTTTCGGTCACCGTCAGCATCGGCGTCGCCGAACGCCTGGAACAACGCACCCCCGAAGAAGTGCTCAAATCCGCCGACCAAGCGCTCTACAGCGCCAAGGGCGCGGGGCGAAACTGTGTGATGGCCTTCGGTCAGAACCGCCGTGGCGCAGTGCGCATGGACGCCGCTGCGGGTTGAGTGATGATGGCGCATTCAGCGTCTGGACTGTGATTGTGAGGTGTGATGCACGGCGGTAGGTTTGAGCCATCTGCTGCCGGAGAAATGAACATGCCCGAGTACAAAGCTCCCCTGCGCGACATGCGCTTTCTGATCGATCACGTGTTTGATTTTCACAGCAACTACGCCGCGCTGGGGGCCTCCGATGCCAGCCCGGACATGGTCAATGCGATTCTCGAAGAAGGCGCGAAATTCTGTGAGAACGTTCTCGCACCGCTGAACCGCAGCGGCGACGAAGAAGGCTGCCATTTCGACAACGGTGTGGTCACAACGCCTACAGGCTTCAAGCAAGCATTCGCACAATACGTGGAAGGCGGCTGGCATGGTCTGGCGGCGGACCCGGCTTACGGCGGCCAGGGCTTGCCAAGTTCCTTGGGGCTGGTCATCAGCGAAATGGTCGGCTCCAGTAACACGTCCTGGGGCATGTACCCCGGCCTGACCCACGGTGCGATGTCGGCCATCCATGCCCATGGCACTGAAGAACAGAAACAGACCTACCTGAGCAAGCTCACCGCAGGCCAATGGACCGGCACCATGTGCCTGACCGAAGCTCATTGCGGCACCGATCTGGGCATCATCAAGACCCGCGCCGTGCCTCAGGCCGATGGCAGTTACGCGATCTCTGGCAGCAAGATATTCATCTCCGCCGGTGAGCACGACATGAGTGACAACATCATTCATCTGGTGCTGGCCAAATTGCCGGACGCGCCAGCGGGGACCAAAGGTATTTCGCTGTTTATCGTGCCCAAATTCCTACCCAATGCCGAGGGTGAGGCAGGCGAGCGCAACGGCGTTTCCTGCGGTTCGATCGAACACAAAATGGGCATCAAGGCCTCGGCCACCTGCGTGCTGAATTTCGACGATGCCAAGGGCTTCTTGATCGGTGAGCCGAATAAGGGCCTGAACTGCATGTTCACCATGATGAACCACGCGCGGCTCGGCACCGGCATGCAAGGTTTGTGTCTGGGGGAGGCGAGCTTCCAGGGGGCGGTCAAATACGCCAACGACCGTCTGCAAATGCGCTCGCTGACCGGCCCGAAAGCCCCGGAAAAACCTGCCGACCCGATCATCGTGCATCCCGATGTGCGCAGGATGTTGTTGACCATGAAGGCCTTCAATGAAGGCAACCGGGCGCTGACTTACTTCACCGCACAGTTGCTGGACGCTGCGCACCTGAGCCCGGATGAAACGGCGCGTCAGGACGCCGAGGATTTGCTGGCGTTCCTCACACCGATCTGCAAAGCCTTCATGACCGACACCGGGCTGGAGGTGACCAACCTCGGCATGCAGGTGTTTGGCGGCCACGGTTTCATTCGTGAGTGGGGCATGGAGCAGTTGGTTCGCGACTGCCGGATCGCGCCGATCTATGAAGGCACCAACGGCATTCAGGCGCTGGATCTGCTTGGGCGCAAAGTCCTTGGCAGTCAGGGAAAACTGCTGCGCGGCTTCACTAAAATCGTCCACAAGTTCTGTGCGGCAAACGCTGAGCACCCGCAACTCGGCGGTTATGTGGCGCAACTCAACGATCTGAATCAGCAGTGGGGTGAATTGACCACCAGGATCGGCATGGCTGCGATGAAAAATCCGGATGAGGTCGGCGCCGCCTCGGTGGATTACCTGATGTACTGCGGCTATATCATCCTCGGCTACCTGTGGCTACGCATGGCGCTGGTGGCTCAGTCGCAGTTGGAGGCGGGCAGCGGTGATGCCGATTATTGCCGAGGCAAGCTGGCGACCAGCGAGTTTTACTTCAAGCGCTTACTGCCGCGTACGGCTGCTCATCGGGCGGCCATCGAGGCGGGTAGCGACTGTTTGATGAAGTTGCCGGCGGAGTTGTTTGCACTTTAATCATTCAAATCGGCCATAAAGAAGCCCGCCTTGCTGCGGGCTTCTTTATGAAGAACAGGTCGGTGACTAAAAATAACAAATCGGTCATGGGCTGACCCTATGTGTCGTAAAAGTTGTTGAGGTACACTCGGACACAGCGAAATCACTATTCCTACGAACCACCTGTTTAGATCTTGCGAGGTTTGCCATGGCTGACTACAAAGCGCCCCTGCGCGATATGCGCTTCGTCCTCAATGAAGTTTTCGAGGTCGCCAAACTCTGGGCCGAACTGCCTGCGCTCGCCGAGACCGTCGATGCTGAAACCGTCGAAGCCATTCTGGAAGAAGCCGGCAAGGTCACCAGCAAAAGCATCGCGCCCCTGAGCCGTGCGGCTGACGAAGAAGGTTGCCACTGGGCCGACGGTGCCGTCACCACCCCGGCCGGTTTCCCACAGGCGTATCAGACCTACGCTGAAGGCGGTTGGGTCGGTGTCGGTGGCGATCCAACCTACGGCGGCATGGGCATGCCCAAGGCGGTTTCGGCGCAGGTCGAAGAAATGGTCAACTCCGCCAGCCTGTCGTTCGGTCTGTATCCGATGCTGACCGCCGGCGCCTGCCTGTCGATCAACGCCCACGCCAGCGAAGAGCTGAAAGCCGCGTACCTGCCGAACATGTACGCCGGTGTCTGGGCCGGTTCCATGTGCCTGACCGAGCCGCACGCCGGTACTGATCTGGGGATTATCCGCACCAAGGCCGAACCTCAGGCTGACGGTTCCTACAAGGTCAGCGGCACCAAGATCTTCATCACCGGCGGCGAGCACGACCTGACCGAAAACATCATCCACCTGGTATTGGCCAAACTGCCAGACGCGCCAGCAGGGCCGAAAGGTATTTCGCTGTTCCTGGTGCCGAAGTTCATGGTCAATGCCGATGGCAGCCTCGGTGCGCGCAACCCGGCGACCTGTGGTTCGATCGAACACAAGATGGGTATCCAGGCGTCTGCGACCTGCGTGATGAACTTCGACGAAGCCGTGGGTTACCTGGTCGGCGAGCCGAACAAAGGCCTGGCGGCGATGTTCACCATGATGAACTACGAGCGTCTGGGTGTCGGCATCCAGGGCCTGGCCTCGGGTGAACGTTCCTACCAGAACGCCATTGAATACGCTCGCGACCGCCTGCAGAGCCGTTCGCCGACCGGCGCGCAGAACAAGGACAAAGTGGCTGACCCGATCATCGTCCACCCTGACGTGCGTCGCATGCTGCTGACCATGAAAGCCTCGAACGAAGGCGGCCGTGCATTTTCCACTTACGTGGCGATGCAACTGGACACCGCCAAGTTCAGCGAAGACGCCACCACCCGCAAGCGCGCAGAAGACCTGGTCGCACTGTTGACGCCTGTTGCCAAGGCATTCCTGACCGATTTGGGGCTTGAAACCACAGTTCATGGCCAGCAGATTTTTGGCGGCCACGGCTACATCCGTGAGTGGGGCCAGGAGCAACTGGTTCGTGACGTGCGTATCACGCAGATCTACGAAGGCACCAATGGTATTCAGGCGCTGGACCTTGTCGGGCGCAAGATCGTCGGCAGCGGCGGGGCATTCTACAAACTGTTCGCTGACGAGATTCGTCATTTCACCGCGACGGCCAGTGCTGATTTGGCGGAGTTCACCAAACCGCTGAACGATGCAGTGGGCACCCTCGACGATCTGACCGCATGGCTGCTGGACCGGGCGAAAAACAACCCGAACGAAATCGGCGCTGCTTCGGTCGAGTATCTACAAGCATTCGGTTACACCGCCTATGCCTACATGTGGGCACTGATGGCCAAGGCAGCCTTCGGCAAAGAAGCGCAGGACGATTTCTACGCGAGCAAACTGGGTACGGCGCGGTTCTATTTCGCTCGTCTGCTGCCACGTATTCACTCGTTGAGCGCGTCGGTAAAGGCGGGAAGCGAATCGTTGTTCCTGTTGGACGCAGGACAGTTCTGACTCTGTAACGTCATGTAAGCATTCTCTTACATGACGTGCTGCTGTTTTCCCATATGCGCAGATTGGATCCAGAGCTAATCTACTTCACATGGACGTCGCGCAGGAAGCGCAAAGCAACAACACGGACACGTAGGATTCTGCCAGGACGGCGGAGTGAAATGGATGTCAGGGAAACAGTCTGCAAAGCCCCGCTTCGGCGGGGTTTTCTTTTGCCTGCAAAAAAGTTCAGCTCAACCCATCCAGGGCCGTCGGGCTACGCAAGTGTTCATCCATCACCTCTTCCAGCAATGTCCGCAACAACGCCAGCGAAGCCTGTTGCCGCTGCACATCCCGACACACCAACCCCACTTTCAGCGGCACCCGCGGCTCACTCAGTGGTTTCCACAGCAACTCTTGGTCGCCATGGGTCTTTTGCGAGCGTCCGGGCAGCACAGTCGCCAGCCGCGTGTGCGGCAGGCTGTCGAGAATCCCCGCCATGTTGTTCAGCTCGGCCTGCACCTGCGGCCGGCGCCCAAGACTGGCCAGTTGTGCCTGCCAGATCTGCCGCACCTGGAACTCTTCACCCAACAGCAACATGGGCAACTCGGCCGCCTGGCTCATGGAGACCTTCTTGAATTCGCGCAACGGATGGTCCGCCGGGATGACAAGGGTCAGCTCATCTTCGTACAACGGCACGCCGTGCAAACCCGGCTGACGGGGCGGCAGGTAACTGATCCCGATGTCCAGCGAACCATTGAGTAGTCGCCGCTCGATTTCCAGGCCGGTCAGTTCATAGATCTGCACCACCAGATGCGGCTGTGCCTTGCGCACGCGTTCGAGCATTTGCGGCACCAGGCTGGAGTGGACGGTCTGCAGTACGCCAATGGCCAAGGTTCGCAGCGCCTTGCCCTTGAAATTGCCCAAGGCTTCGCGCGTGCGTTGCAAGCCATCGAGCAAGGGCAGGGCATGGTTGTACAACGTGTGGGCCGCCAGGGTTGGCAGCAGACGTTTGCTGCTGCGTTCGAACAGGCTCACATCGAGGTTCTGTTCGAGTTGGCGGATCTGCTGGGACAACGCTGGCTGGGAGATAGAAAGCCGCTCGGCGGCCCGACCGACGTGGCCCTCTTCGTAGACCGCGACGAAATAACGCAGTTGCTTGAAATCCATAAGTAATACTTATCGAAAATGCTGAGAAATCGAAATGGCTCAGTGCCTTGCCTACGCCTAGTCTAACCGCATTCACAAGGCTTACAGGGCCATAAAGCACGATGAATACCGTTTACAGCGATGGTGTTTACATAGGCAAGGCAAAAAACCTCGGACGAGGTTTTATCCGATGAATCTGTTCAACCTGCGACGCAAGCCACCGAGCCTTGATGACCTGGCGATGGACACTTCCCTGCCGGCCAGAAGCGACAACTTTTCCAGCGAGTGCCTGATGCCCAGTGTCGAACGACCGAAACAGATTTTCGTGCGTGGCCAAGGCTCCTGGTTGTGGGACAGCGATAACCGCGCTTACCTGGATTTCTCACAGGGTGGCGGCGCCAATAGCCTCGGACATAGCCCTTCAGCACTGGTCAAAGCGATTTCGGAGCAGGCTCAGTCGCTGATCAATCCGGGTTTCGGTCTGCACAACCGCGGCATGCTCAACCTCGCCGACCGGCTCTGCGCCGGTACCGGCAGTGACCAGGCGTACCTGCTCAACAGTGGCAGCGAAGCCTGTGAAGCGGCGATCAAACTGGCGCGCAAATGGGGCCAGCAACATCGTGGCGGCGCTTCGCGGATCATTGTGGCCAGCAAAGGCTGTCATGGCCGTAGCCTGGGGACGATTTCTGCGTCGGACAGTTCGAATCTGATCAACCGATTCGAGCCACAGTTGCCGGGCTTCAGCCATGTCCCGTTCAATGACCTGCCCGCCTTGCATGCGGCCGTGGATGCCCAGACGGTCGCGATCATGCTCGAACCGATCCAGAGCGAGGCCGGGGTGATTCCCGCTACCGAGCACTACCTCAAGGGCGTCGAGCGCTTGTGTCGTGAGCTTGGCATTCTGCTGATATTTGACGAAGTGCAAACCGGCGTCGGGCGCTGCGGCACATTGCTTGCCGAACACTCCTACGGCGTGCGGGCAGATATCGTGGTGCTCGGCAAAGGGCTCGGTGGTGGCGTGCCATTGGCGGCATTGTTGGCGCGAGGCAAGGCCTGTTGTTTCGAAATCGGCGAAATGAGCGGCACTCATCATGGCAATGCGTTGATGAGTGCCGTCGGGCTTGTCGTGCTCGACAGCGTGCAGGACAAGGGCTTTATCGATCATATGCGGGAAACCGCTCAGCATCTGGGCGAAGGCCTGAGTCGTCTGGCCCATCGCTATGGTCACGGCGAATTGCGTGGGCAAGGGCTGCTCTGGGGGCTCGATCTGTCCGACGATTCGGCCGACGCCGTAGTCAAGGCTGCATTGTACGAAGGCTTGCTGCTCAATGCGCCGCAAGCCGATTGCCTGCGCTTTACCCCGGCCCTTACGGTCAGCAAGGCCAATATCGACGAAATGCTCCTGCGTCTGGCCCGCGCCTTCTCCCGCGTGCGCACCGCGCAACTGCAGTGCCGCAAAGGTATTGCGGTCTGATCAGACCCGCCCTGCACGAATTTCCGAACCGTCTCGCGGTATAACGCAGCGCCCCACGTTTGATTCTTTTCGCGTGGGGCGTTTTTTTGTCTCTGCGTTTTGCCGAAGACATTTCAGTGCTTGAGTGATAGCAGGATCAATGGTTGCCCGCGAATTGGGGCGCTACGATTTCAGTCCGCCAACTCCATCACCCGCCGATAAAACATCCATTCCTGCTCCAGCACATGGGCCTGGTTGCCGGCCTTGCGAAAGCCATGGCGTTCGTCGGCATAGTAATGCGCTTCGACCAGAATGCCGTTGTCCTGTAATGCCTTGACCATGTCGCGGGTCTGTTGCGGCACCACCACGGCGTCCAGTTCACCCTGAAAGAAGATCATTGGAACGCTAATGTTGTTCGCATGCAGCAGCGGCGTGCGCGCGGCGTAGCGTTCAGCGTCCTCTACCGGGTCGCCGATCAACCAGTCCAGATAATCGCTTTCGAACTTGTGCGTGACGCGGCCCAGCGCAACGGGATCGCTGACGCCATACAGGCTGGCGCCCGCACGAAAGACCTTGTGAAAGGCCAATGCGCACAATGCGGTGTACCCGCCGGCGCTGCCACCACGGATAAACGCTTTATCGCCGTCGATCAGTCCGCGCTCGGCCAGGTAGCCGACCACTGCGCAGGCATCTTTCACGTCCACCTTGCCCCAGCTCAAATGCAGCGCCTGGCGATAAGCACGGCCGTAGCCGCTGCTGCCTCGGTAGTTGAGATCGGCCACGGCGAAGCCGCGTTGTGCCCAATACTGGATTCGCGGGTCGAACATCGGGTAGCAGGCCGAAGTCGGGCCGCCGTGAATGAACACCACCAAGGGCGGTTTCGTATCGTCGTTCATTGCCGGGTAGAAGAACCCGTGGGCCTCGCCCGAACCGCTCGGATAACGCAGGGTTTGCGGGCGGCTGATCTGATCGGCCGGCAGGGGGACAACACCACCGGCGAGGGTCTTCACCTGCCGGGTCTTGCGGTCAATGGCAATCACCGACGCCGAACTGACTGGTGAAGCGGCGATGCAGTAGATGAACTGGTCATCCTGTGCGAGATGGCGGAAGCGGCTGTAGTCGCCCGTGAAATCCTCACGGGAGCCATCGCCATGACAAAGCCCCAGTCGCCCAAAACCCTCTTCGGTCCAACTGGCCAGATAAGTGTCTTCGCTCAACGGTAACCAGGTGCAACCACCCAATTGCCAGGGCGCCGGTCCATGGTCGGCAGCAGCGCTCGGGAGTGGGCTCAGTCCTTCTGTCGACTCCACCCACGGCTGCCAGAAACCGCCGCGATCGGTCAGACAATACAGACGGCCGCTGTCATCGAATCCCGGTTGTTGCAGTGACTCCTGAGCACCGTCACCGGCCACACAATGCGGCTGCGCAAATGTGTGATCGCGCTGGCGTTCGGCAACCATCAGGCGTGTTGCGGTCCAGGGCTGATCCGGGCGATTCCACTCGATCCAGGCCAAACGTCGACCGTCAGGACTCAAGGTCGGTGCCACGTAGAAATCAGCGCCTTCGGCCAGCAGATGGCGTCGGCCATCGGCCAGATCGATCGCCACCAGGCGATGCCGATCGCGGTTTTCTTCCACCGCCAGCACTTGCCCGTTGGCGAAGTGCAGATCGCCGTACCGGCATTCACTTGAAGTCAGCACCTCAGGCGTCCCATCGCTCAGCGATTGCCGATACAGCTGCTGATCGGCCTCGTTGACGAACACCAGCCCGTCATCGGTCAGACAAAACGCGCCACCGCCATATTCGTACACCCGGCTGCGCACACTGAACGTGGGTGGCGTCAGGCAATGGGCCTGACCGTCGCGCCACTGCCAGACTCGGCAGGCAGCATCTTCGGGGCGGTACTCGTTCCAGAACAGGCCATGTGGCCCGACCTGCAACTCGGCGAAGTCGATGCCGGCCGCGACGGCCCTGGCGGCGCTCAAGGGTTCAGCTTTTGGCGATGAGGCGTGAGTTTCGTTCATTGCGAAAGGCCAGTTGTTCGATGGTCTGGGTCGCGTGCTCGGCTTCTTCGCGGGCCTTGAGGATCACGCCGTGATGTTTCGACTTGCTGCACACCGGGTCGGCATTGCTCGCGTCACCCGTGAGCATGAACGCCTGGCAACGGCAGCCGCCGAAGTCCTTTTCTTTCTCGTCGCAGGAGCGGCACGGCTCGGGCATCCAGTCGTAACCGCGAAAGCGGTTGAAGCCGAACGAGTCGTACCAGATGTGCTGCATGCTGTGGTCGCGCACGTTGGGAAACTGCACCGGCAGCTGTCGGGCGCCATGACAGGGCAGGGCGGTTCCGTCTGGTGTGACCGTCAGAAAAATACTGCCCCAGCCATTCATGCAGGCTTTCGGACGCTCTTCGTAATAGTCCGGCGTCACGAAAATCAGCTTGCACGGATGCCCTTCGGCTTCCAGTTTCGCGCGGTATTCGTTGGTGATGCGTTCGGCGCGAACCAATTGTTCCTTGGTCGGTAACAGGCCGACCCGATTGAGCTGAGCCCAACCATAGAACTGGCACGTCGCGAGTTCGACGAAGTCTGCCTCAAGGGCAATGCACAGCTCGATGATCCGGTCGATTTTGTCGATGTTGTGCCGATGGGTGACGAAGTTCAGCACCATCGGATAGCCGTGCGCCTTCACCGCACGGGCCATTTCGAGTTTTTGCGCGAAGGCCTTTTTCGAGCCGGCCAGCAGGTTGTTCACCTGCTCGTCGCTGGCCTGGAAGCTGATCTGGATGTGGTCCAGGCCGGCCTTTTTGAAGTCGCTGATTTTCTGCTCGGTGAGGCCGATGCCGGAGGTGATCAGGTTGGTGTAGAACCCCAGTTTGCGCGCCTCAGCGATCAACTCGGCGAGGTCCTGGCGCACCAGCGGTTCACCACCGGAAAAGCCCAACTGCGCCGCGCCCATTTCCCGGGCTTCGCGAAAGACCTTGATCCACTGCTCGGTGGTCAACTCCCGGCCTTGCTCGGCGAAATCCAGCGGATTGGAGCAGTACGGGCATTGCAACGGGCAGCGATAGGTCAGCTCGGCCAGCAGCCAAAGGGGCAGGCCGATTTCGGGCTTGGGCGGTAACTTGCCTGACACGGAATCAGGCAAGTTCGATCCAGTGCTGAGCACGGGCGACCTCCATGAATTGCTCGATGTCGTCACCGAGCTCGGGCACGCCGGGGAACTGTTTGTCGAGCTCGGCGATGATGGCCGCGACATCTCGCTGGCCATCGATCAAGCCGCCGATCAGCGCGGCGCTCTCATTGAGTTTGATCATGCCTTCGGGGTAGAGCAATACATGGCCCTTTTGCGCCGGTTCGTACTGGAAACGGTAGCCGGGACGCCAGGTCGGGGTTTTGCTGCGATCAAAACTCATAAGGTGATTCCTTTATGCCAGACCCGCTGTTCGGTCACGCTGTGGTACGGCGGGCGGTTCAGTTCGTAGGCCATGCTCATGGCATCGAGCATGCTCCAAAGAATGTCCAGTTTGAACTGGAGAATTTCCAGCATGCGCTCCTGGCCTTCCCGCGTAGTGTAATGCTGCAACGTGATTGCCAGACCGTGCTCCACATCCCGGCGAGCCTGGCCCAGGCGCGTACGGAAATATTCGTAACCGGCCGGGTCGATCCACGGGTAATGCTGCGGCCAACTGTCGAGGCGCGATTGGTGGATTTGCGGCGCGAACAGCTCGGTCAATGAGCTGCTGGCGGCTTCCTGCCAACGGGCCCGGCGGGCGAAGTTGACGTAGGCATCCACGGCGAAACGCACGCCGGGCAGCACCAGCTCCTGGGAGCGCAACTGATCCGGGTCGAGGCCGACCGCTTGCCCAAGACGCAACCAGGCTTCGATACCGCCGTCTTCGCCGGGGGCGCCGTCATGGTCCAGCAGGCGCTGAATCCACTCGCGACGAATCTCGCGGTCCGGGCAGTTGGCCAGGATCGCGGCGTCCTTGAGCGGGATGTTCACCTGATAGTAAAAGCGGTTGGCGACCCAGCCCTGGATCTGCTCGCGGGTCGCCCGGCCTTCATACATCGCCACGTGATACGGATGATAGATGTGGTAGTAGGCGCCCTTGGCGCGCAGGGCCGCTTCGAATTCGGCGGGGGACATTGGGGTATCAGTCATTGCGGTTCTCCGGGAACAACCGGTGGATTCTTTGGTGTCTGGTCTGACGCCTTCGCGGGCAGGCCTGCTCCCACAGAGATAGCGCTATCCCTGTGGGAGCGTGGCTGGCCCGCGAAGAGGCCATCCGCTACAGCACAATACTCATGCCGTCATAAGCCACTTCAACTTCACGACGGGCCAGCTCCGCACGCTCTGGCGAATCCTCATCGAGAATCGGGTTGGTGTTGTTGATGTGGATAAGCACTTTGCGCTGCTTGGGCAGTTGTTCCAGCACTTCGAGCATGCCGCCGGGGCCGTTCTGCGCCAGGTGGCCCATTTCCCGACCCGTGCGCGTGCCGACGCCACGGCGCTGCATTTCGTCGTCGTCCCACATCGTACCGTCTACCAGCAGACAATCGCTGCTGGCCATGATCTTCAGCAGCGGAGCATCGACCTTGCCCAGGCCCGGTGCGTAGAACAGTTTACCGCCGGTGCTCAGGTCTTCGACGATCAGGCCGATGTTGTCGCCCGGATGCGGGTCAAAGCGGTGCGGCGAGTAGGGTGGGGCGGCGCTGCGCAGGGGCAGTGGGGTGAAACGCAGATTCGGGCAGGCCGGGACGGTGAAGCTCTGATCGAGTTCGATACGGTTCCAGTTCAACCCGCCGTTCCAGTGGGTCAGCATGGTGAACAACGGGAACCCGGTGCTCAGGTCTTCATGGACCATGTCAGTGCACCAGACCTGATGCGGGCAACCTTCACGCAGGCTGAGCAGGCCGGTGGTGTGGTCGATCTGGCTGTCCATCAGGATGATTGCGCTGATGCCGGTATCACGCAGCGCGCGGCCCGGCTGCATCGGCGCGAAACTCTGGAGCTGGGCGCGGATGTCCGGCGAAGCATTGCACAGCACCCAGTTCACGCCATCATCGGAAATCGCGATGGACGACTGGGTACGCGCTTCGGCCCGCAGGCTGCCGTCGCGAAAACCTGCGCAGTTCGCGCAGTTGCAGTTCCACTGGGGGAAACCGCCGCCGGCGGCGGAACCTAGAATCTGGACAAACATGGCCGCTCCATCATCGAAAACTGAAAATAAAAACGCCCCGGCAAGCCGAGGCGTAGCACTGCATTCTCTACCAAACGGCAGAGCTTAGCGGCTTGCGAAGTACATGGTGACTTCGAAGCCGATACGCAGGTCGGTGTAAGCAGGTTTGGACCAGGACATAGAAGCGCTCCTTCAGGTGGATGGGACAGTTGAGACCTACACATATAGTCCACCTCCAGCCGGAGATGTTCAGATAGTTAGGTGGCTATGTTACTCAAAATTACAGAGTGATTGGCTGCGAATCTTTGAGAAAGCTAATTGCAGCGCCGGTAATGATCATTTTGCCACTTGCCAGCGCGTAGTCGGGCAAGCTCCGCTGGCCAGACAGCGCCAGCCACCTTCGGCCCTATTCAGTCGCTGTGCCGCGGCCAGCAAGGCTTTGCGGTCGATCTTCAGAATCGCTTGAGGTAAAAGGCCCAGATAATCCGACGAGTGGCCGGCCAGTTTGCCTTGCCAGAGCAGTTCGGCGGCCTGGGTGTTGGGCAGGGCGGTGCTGTCGAATTGATCGGCCAGGGCTTGGCGTTGGGCGATGAAGGTCAGCTCATCGATGCTTTCGATCATCCTTTCGAGCTCGCCGAGGAATTGTTCGATGTGCTGCAACAAGTCCAGAGGCGCGACGCTCGGCGATTGCACGCCGAACAACAGCCCGGTCTGACCGTTGATCTGGCGCAGGCCACTGAACACCGCGTAACCGAGTTGCAGTTCCACCCGCAAGCGTTGATAGAACGGTGTATGGCACACGTGTGCGAGCAAGCGCCAGGCAGCTTCGTCGGCGATGTCATGGGTTGCCGTCGGACAAAAGAGTAACAGCGCGTGTTCGCTGGAGCCGGTATCGATGGCGCTCCAGAGATGCTGTGAGCCGATCGATAGAGGTGACGTCGATTGATGGTCTGGCGTTCCCGGCACACGACTCAACGCCAACCCCATCGCCGCTTGCGTCTGGGCCGACAATCCGGTCGCCAGGCCATCCCAACGCGCACTCGACCAGAGTTGCTGCAAGTCATCCGAGGCTGCGGTGTGTTCAGTGCATAGATCGGGCAGCGCCTTGAGCAGCTGTCGAATCGGCATCAATGGGGTGGCCGTCGGTGCATCCTGTAAGAAACGCGCATCAGGTTTTGTCAGCGCTTTCAGCACATGTTCGAGGACTGTTGGCATCGGTTCCTGCAGCCCCGTCAGTCTCAGCAGCCACTCATTGCCCGATGCGCTGAAGGAAACGTCGACACCGGCCTGACGTGCATCCTCGCGCAACGGCCCCAGGTTGTTTTCCAGATTGGTCTGAAGACGGCTGTGAGGCGCGGACTCCAGGCGCCAGCGCAGATAAACCGCGCCTTCATCCGTGTTATCCGGCAACGCCTGACTGAACTGCATCGGCGAACGTTCGCGGCGACTGCGCGAGCGATCCTGGGCAAAGGTCCGCAGGCCACGGTGGGCGCTGGTCTGGCCGCGAATCAAGCCGGCATTCGGGGCTGGAGTCTCGGTACGCAAAAACGGGTTGGGGGGCGGTAGTTGCCACTGGCCGGTGAAGTTATCCACAGCGCCGATTTGTTGCAGGATTGCCTTGAGGGCGACAACGCCCTGTTCGGACAACCCCGGTGCAAGTTGCTCGCTGTCCCGTTGGGCCAGTTGCAAGGCGCTGCTGACTTGTTGTTGGCGCTGCTGCAGGGCTGCGTATTCTTCGCGCAATTGGGCCCAATCCTGACGGGAGGCAAAAAAGCCCAGCCAATCCAGAAGCCGTTCGCGGATCACGTTGCCCGATTGCGTGGCGTTTGCGGGCAGCGTGAATTCGATGTGCAGCAAGGCTTGCCCGGCATAGCAGTAGAGCGGCGCGGCTTTCAGGTTGTCTGCCAGCCCGCTGTCTCGCAGCTGCGCCAACAGGCCGCCGGGCTTTGCGGCGGTCAGCCAATGGCACAGGAACGCCAGCGCTTCGGGCGATGAGTCGGGCAGCCCTTCGAAGGTGAACAGCAGATCCAGTCGACGTTCTCCAGCCTGTTGATAACTATTGGCCGATGAATCCATCAACAGGCTGGGCTTTGCCTGGGGGACTTTTTTACCGGTGGGAATGGCAAGGGCAAACGCCTGCGCCATCCCTTTCAATGCTTCGAGACTCTGCGGGCCGGCCAGGCTCAACGTCATTTGCCCGGTCTGATAAAACTGCTGATGGAAGTCCTTCAACGCTTGCTGAAACTCGGGCTGCGGAATCGGCAGGCTGTAACGGTTGCCAGCATGAAACGCCCGTAACGGGTGAGCCGCCGAGAGCCCGTCGAACAGCGCGAATTGCTGTTGGGCTGTGGCATCCCGCGACCAGGCGACAAATTCGGCGTGCAGCACTTCCCGTTCCCGCCGCTGATCGTCCGGATTCATACGCGGATGGGCGAGCATGTCTGACAGACGCTCCAGCCCAGCGCTGAACGCCTGGGGCGGCAGTTCGAAAAAGAAGTCCGTCGTCCGTTCGCTGGTTCGCGCGTTTACCTGCCCGCCATGACCTTGTACGTAGGCCATCAGCCCTTGTCCTGCGGGAAAGCGCTCTGTACCCAGGAACAGCAAATGCTCGAGAAAGTGCGCCAGCCCCGGCCAGGCCGATGGCACGTCGTGACTGCCGGCAGCGACCCGCAACGCAGCGGCGCCGCGCTTCAAACCGGGAGCATGACGCAGCGTCACCCGCAAACCGTTGGCCAGGGTTTCAGTGTGAAGGTGGGGGTGATTCAGCGCAGGCATGAGCACTTCCAGAACAGAGAAGCGCTAATGCTAGCGGATTAGGGGGCGTTCTCAATGAGTTTCCACACTGCGCCGGGGAAACATATTGAGAACGCCCCCTAAGTGGATCAGCGCTTGTTCAGCGCGTCGTAAAGCTCGGGACGGCGATCGAGGAAGTAGCGATTGGCTGCGCGGGAATCGATCATCAGCTGGCGATCCAGCTCACCGACAATCAGCGCTTCATCAAGACCGGCCTGGGCGATACGGCTGCCATCCGGCGCGGCGATGCTGCTCTGGCCGCAATACTGGATCTCGCCCTCGCTCCCACAGTAGTTGGCGTAAGCCACATAACACTGGTTTTCGAAGGCCCGGGCGCGGACGGTGACGTCGGCGATGAAATCGTAGGGAATCATGTTCGCCGTCGGCACCAGGATCAGCTCGGCACCGGCCAACGCCAGACGCCGGGCGTTTTCCGGGAACTCCAGGTCGTAGCAGATCAAAAAGCCAAGCTTCCAGCCATTGAGTTCAACCAACGGAAACTCATCCGGCCCGGGGCTGAACATCGAGTGATCGAGGTCACCGAACAGATGAGTCTTGCGGTAGTTGCACAGCCGCTCGCCATGGGCGTCGATCAACTGCACGGCGTTGTAGATCTGCCCATCCTCGGTACGCTCGGGGTAGCCATACAGAATGGCGATCCCGGCTGCCTTGGCGATGCGCGCGATTTGCTGCGCCGATTCACCGTTGTGCACCTCCGCCAGCACGCTGACGGCGTCTATGCCGATGTTGTAGCCGGTCAGGAACATCTCCGGCACCACCAGCAAATCCGCGCCCTTGGCCTCCAGCGCCAGTTGATGCAGGCGTTGCAGGTTGCCTGCGACATCCAGGGGCAGCGGTGGACATTGGTAAAGGGCTACGCGCATTTCGGATTCCTCTTACTCGGGCAGGGCGATCGGACCGATCTCGTTGAACACATCTCCTGGACCCGGGTTTTCAGCGTGAGTTTCACCGCCGAAGTGTTTCATGATGCCCCACACCGCGTTGAGCGAGGTCTGCACCGCGCCTTCAACCCACGCCGGTGTCCATGAAACGTCATCGCCGGCGATGAAAATCCCGCGTTGCTCGGGCGGCATGTCGTCCTGCATGAAGTGCGCGTACATGCGCTGGTTGTAGCGGTAGTGACCGGGCAGGGCGCCCTTGAAGGCCCCGAGGAAATGCGGGTCGGCTTCCCACGACACGGTGATCGGATCGCCGATGATCCGCGCGGCGATGTCGACTTTCGGGTAGATCTTCTTCAACGCATCCAGCGCCAGCTTCACGCGCTTTTCCACTGGCTGTGGAAGCATTTTCAGGGCGTCGCTCATCCATGAGTACGACAGGCAAATCACCCCAGGCTTGTCGTCGCCGTTATCGAACAAGTACGTGCCACGGGTCAGGCGATCAGTGAGGGTCATGCTCATCAGGTCGCGGCCGGTTTCCGGGTCTTTGTCCTTCCAGAACGGGCGGTCGACCATCACGAAAGTTTTCGACGACTGCATGTAGCGGGTACGGTCCAGGGCCATCCACATCTTTTGCGAGAACAGGCTCTCGTCGCATTCGATCTGGGTGGTCAGCAGCCAGCTCTGGCAAGTGGTCAGCACCGCTGCGTATTCGCGGGTGTCGCCCCAGTTGTCGGTGACCGCAAAACGGCCGCCTGCCGCGTGGGCAATTTTCTTCACGCCGGTACGTGGTGCGCCGTTGTGCAGCGAGCTGAGGCTGGTGCCTTCCGGCCAGTGCACGCAACGCTCCGGCACATGGCGCCAGATGCCTTGCGGCACTTGTTCCACGCCGCCGACCACCAGGTGCTGGTGATCGTCGCAGTTGGTCATCACCACGCGGAAGATTTCCAGCATCGAGTTGGGGAAGTCCGAGTCCCAGCCACCGGTGCCGAAACCGACTTGGCCGAACACTTCGCGGTGATGGAAGGAGAGCTTGGCGAAGGCTTTGGAGGTGGCGACGAAATCGTAGAACGTGCGGTCGTCCCACAACGGCACCAAGGTGTTCCACAATTCCTTGAGGCGCGGCACGTCGCGATCGCGGATCGCCTGCTGGATCTCGCCGAAGCGCGAACCGTCTTCCAGGGCATCGGCCCAAGCGTCAGCCACTTCCTGGAACAGTGCAGGAAGATCCGCCAGTTTCTGTGCGTAATGGGTTTTGCCTTCCAGATCGATCACCGTGCTGCCAGACGCGGGGGTCAGCGGGTTCGGGAAGGGCTTGGTCTCGAGGCCGAGTTTGTCGACGTAGTGATAAAACGCAGTGGACGACACCGGGAAGCGCATGCCGCCGAGCTCGGCGATGATGCCTTCGGCACCGTTGAACGCCTGGGAGCGCAGACGACCGCCCATTTTCGAGGCTTCGTAGACGACAGGTTTCAGGCCCAGTTTCATCAGTTCATAGGCGGCCACCAGACCGGCAATGCCAGCCCCGACGATCGCCACTTCGGCGCCGTGATTGTGTGCTGGAATGCTGCCCAGCCCGGCCGGGTGCTCGATCCAGTCGTCGAAGGCGAAAGGAAAATCCGGGCCGAAAATAGTGACTGGTTTTTTACCGTCTGCAGGATGGCGATTGTTCTTGTTCATGGCTGACCTTGCTGGCGACCCGACGCAGGATGCGCGTCTGAGTATAGGAAAAGATGGCAGCCATTCTAGAGAGCGTAGAACACGTTAATAAGACGCAATGTGTCGTCGTTTTGCTAATTGTTTTATCAATATGACGATTTATCACTACATATTGTAGGAGCGAGGCTTGCCTGCGAAGAGGCCCGACCAGACACCGAAGACCTACCGGCGGAAATTCAAACCGGCTGCCCCCGATCAATCTTGCTGCTCAGGATGATCGAAGTCGTCGTCTTCTCCACCCCATCCACACTGCCGATCTGATCCAGCAACTGATCCAGCTGCTCCGGCGAATCGGTGCGCAACCACGCCACATAATCAAACTCGCCACTCACCGCACACAGCTGCTGCACCTGAGCCATGGCGCTAAGTCGTCGCAGCACTTCCTTGCCAGATCTCGGTTGCACCGTAATCCCGACGTAAGCCTGCAATCCGCCATCCACCACACGCTGACCCAGTCGCACACCGTAACCGGTGATCACCTTGGCCTTTTCCAACCGGGCCAGGCGCGAAGTAACGGTGGTCCGGGCGATGCCCAGTTGCCGGGCAAGCATGGCCACACTTTCACGGGCATTGATCTGCAAGGCGGCGATCAATTGGCGGTCGATTTCGTCGAGAACGGGCGGGCGAGTGTCAGGCAAAGGGGTATCTCCAGCGGTACAGAGCAATGGGCAGGCATATTACAGGCAGTCCATGCCCTCAACGGGTTAATTGGATGGACACAAATTGTCACTCGTAGTCGAATGCGCAACCAGGGGCTGTGAAGCGAGGGGATCGAAATGAAGAGCATGCCTGCGGCTCTGCGCGACTATGCACTGCAGATTGCCAATCACGAAATGGGGCATTACGTCGTAGCCCGAGCCCTGGGTTTTGAAACGGGTGATGTGACCCTGAAAGTGACCATGGGCCTGACGCATCATGGCGGGGCCTCCATTACCTTGACGCGGTCCATTTCGTCGCTCGAAGCCATGAAGGAACATTTGGAAGCCCGGATAATGGTCCTCTTCGCTGGCGCCATGGCGCAGACCTTGCCTGCAAAGCACTCGCCCGAGAAACGCGTCGATAAGTCGAAAGCGGCAGCCATCCTGAAAGGAGAGTTTGGAGCGGAGCAGGATCACGCAAAAATAAGAGAGTTGCGGTACTTGCTTCGAAATATCGCCTATCCCGATACGGACCCAGCGTCGTCTGATCGCATCATTGCTGAGCTGACAGACATTAATGATCGCTTGTGGTTGCGCACTCAAGAAATCGTCGAGGTGTTGGCCGATACGATTACTGGATTGGCGGGGCTTTTGGTGGAGCGCATGGTCATTGTGGAGCAGTGGGGGCGGCCGGCGGATACGTATGAGGTTGTGTTGACGGGGGAAGTGCTTGAGCGGTTGCAGCCGGTGCAGGCGATCCCTTCATTGGGTGTTTGGACGTAAGCTGATTGGCAGCGACGTCCGGAGAGTATCCCGTCGAAAAAAAGCCCAACAAGGCGGAAAAGTGCCCAAATGCGCCCATTACGCAATTCTCGGAGTTTGCCTACAACCTTGGCGGACGTCATCCGATAACCCGCCGTCCGCGCAAAATATAACCTAGACGACAGGCAGGAAAAATGACGCACGACCCGCCTCGGAGCCGCGCACAAGGCGCGATCTGATCCCGACAGGAAGACGCTGTATGTCCTTACCTCCCACGACTCAAGCCAGCATTGAACAGTTGCACCGAGACGTGGCTGCTTTGGCTGAAGACATGCGTAGCCCGGCCCCCACCGCGACCCGAGCGATACTACTGCCGTTCGGGCTCGGCGCCGCGCTGGCCCAGGTGACCTTTCATGTGCGCTAGATCCGTGCTGTCTAGGATCAGAATTAGGCCGCGCCCGCAGAGTTGGCAAGGCTGGTCAATGTGGCATTACACATTTCCGACGCACCAGGCCTGCGTTACAGCCGCCACCGATCATTTAGCAGTGATTTTGGCGGCATCTAACCAACGTTAGGAGTTACCAGTATGTTCAAAGTAACCCCCAATCCACCGGCAAGGTCCAACGCTAAGATCATCGATCAACGCGCTGTTGATCGACTGTTGTCCCATATGATTTTGGGTCAGAGACGGCACCGAGAAATCGTGCCAGGGCTTCAGTCCCCCTCCGTGAACCGCCGCCGCGTCAGGAAAAGCACCACGCCCAGCGGCACGGCCAGCAGTGCTAGCAGTTCCAGGTCAAAGCCCAGCACCTGCTGCTCACCAACCTTGAAGATGCTGACCAAGCCCGTTGCCAGCAGCGTCAAACCCAGCCACTTGCGCAACGGGTACGGTTTCAGAAACTGAACGAGGATCGCGCCCAGCACCAGAAGGACGATAGTTTGCATGATGTAGGGCATGTGCAGTTCCTCAGACCTTGATGACCAGCGTCACGACAGAGCGCTGTGGGCCAATCCCGCCATGGACCTCTCCCTCGATGCTGACCAGCACGTCACCTGCATGCAGGTTCGGCAGGGCCCCTTTGAGGTACCAGTTGACACCTGTCGTCACGACTGCACCTGAAGCCCAGCCAATGAGCGGCCCGCCCAACGCACCTACCTTCCCTGCAACGCCACCTGAGGCCGCAGCAATTCCCTTGGCGACGTTGCCGCGCATAGTGCTGATAGCATCGGCCTGCTGCCGGGTGAGGGGATTGGAAATGCAGACTGTCAGCAGGCATGGCAGGTTTCGAGCCTGCATTCGGTCGTACATATCGACGACTATGCTGTTGACTTGGTAATGGGCGCGTTTTGCTTCGCCAAAGTGCAGCTCGCGCAGGCGACCTCGGTCGCTTTCCATGAGGGTGATTTGAGACAGATTGAAGACGATCCCTTCCTCGGACCTGTACTGCGTGGTCTTCTCGAACTTCATGCGCGTATCCATTCGTGCAAAAAGACGATGATTTTCTACAAGCGGTGACTAAGATGCAAACCGTCTTTGATGTGAGGCCCCCAGGGAATTTGACGTCTGCACGGGTCTCATCGCCAGCTACCGCACCCCCGCAAGGTCAGTTTTCGGTCAGCGGCAACAGCGACGGCTCATTCGGCGTCCGAAAGTGTGCTGTGGGACCTGAAGCAAGAGAACAATAGCTTCGACCTGGATTCGGCTTACGATCAGTATGATCGTGCTCGGGAGATGTCAGCTGCGTTGGAGCTGGGCACTATGCTGGGACGGTACTCCTTCGCGGTGCCGGATGAGGTTGCACGCGGTGAGTTGCGGCTGTTGCGCAATCCAGAGGATGACCTGTAGGCCAAGGCACCTCCTTGAAGCGCCTTGGCGGCTGGCGAACCAGCACTGTACCTGAATTGTACCCTTGGACCCTGGGACTGTATCTGTGGTGGACCAGCCAGAAACGCGAAAGCCGCGCAATGCGCGGCTTTGGAGTTGGTGGGCCCACACGGACTTGAACCGTGGACCAAAGGATTATGAGTCCTCTGCTCTAACCAACTGAGCTATAGGCCCTCAGTAGGCCGCGGATTATAGCGATGGTTTCTCGGCTGTGCTATCCGAAAAATCCGATACGGCTATACGAAGAAACGTCGCGGCGAATTCGTCGGGGGAAAGTGGCAGGCTGACGATGTAGCCCTGGATCTGTTCGCAGCCTTCGGCGGTGAGGAATTGTTGCTGGGCGTGGGTTTCGACGCCTTCGGCGATGACGGTGAATTGCATGCTGCGGCCCAGGGCGATGATTGCGCGGACAATCGCCGCGTCGTGCGGGTCGTCCGGCAAGCCGCGGACGAAGGACTGGTCGATCTTGAGGATGTCCAGCGGCAGGCGTTTGAGGTAGCTCAGGGACGAATAACCGGTGCCGAAATCGTCGATCGCCAGCTGCACGCCCAGGCGTTTGAGTTGGTGCAGGACCGTCAGCGCTTCTTCGGCCTGGCTCATGATGAAGTTTTCGGTAATCTCCAGTTGCAGAAAATCAGGTTTGAGGCGGTTGTCCTTGAGCAATTGCTCGATCCGGCCGAGCAGGTTCGGCTGGCGTAATTGAGCGCCCGCCAGGTTGACCGAGAGTGGGCCGAGGCACTCATAGACCTGATTCCACTCGTACATCTGCTGGCAGGCAGTCTCCAATACCCAATCACCGATTTGCAGGATCATGCCGTTTTCTTCGGCCAGGGGAATGAAGTGCTCGGGGGGCACATCGCCAAAGGTTGGGTGATGCCAGCGAATCAGCGCTTCGGCACCGACCAGCCGATGATCCTTGAGGCTGATTTTGGGTTGGTAGTACAAAAACAGCTCATTGCGCTCGATGGCGCGTCGCAGTTCATGCTCCAGTGCCACGCGTTCGCTGGCCTGGGCGGTGAGGTCGCGGGTGTAGCTTTCAACCCGGTTACGGCCCTTGGCCTTGGAGCGATACATCGCGGCATCGGCGTTCTTGACCAGCGTGGCAACGTCGCAGCCGTCCTTGGGATACAGGCTGGTGCCGATGCTGGCGCTGATGAAAAACTCGTGCTCGCCGGCCTGGAAAGGGGCGCTGAAGCAATTGAGCAGCTTGGTGGCAATGTTGTCGGCATCGCTGGCCTGTTGCAGGCCGGGGAGCAGGATGATGAATTCGTCGCCACCCAGCCGCGCCACGGTATCGATATCGCGCAACTGCTCCTTGAGGCGTACGGCGATGCCTTTGAGCAGCAGGTCGCCGACCGGGTGACCGAGGCTGTCGTTGATGTGTTTGAAACGGTCCAGGTCCAGGAATAGCACGGCGCCTTGGCCACCGTTTTCCTGCTGGTTGTTCAGCGCGGTCAGCAGGCGGCTTTCGAACAATGTGCGATTCGGCAGGCCGGTCAGCGGATCGTGGTGCGCCTGGTAGTCGAGTTTGGCTTGCGCATGCTTGAGGCTGGAAATGTCCGCGAACACCGCGACAAAGTGGGTGATGAGTTTGTCCCGGTTGCGCACGGCGCTGATGGTCAGCCAGCTCGGGTAGAGCTCGCCGTTCTTGCGCCGGTTGGAAATCTCGCCTTGCCAATGACCTTCGGCGGTCAGTTGATGCCACATCGCAGCATAGAAGGCGCTGTCGTGCAGGCCCGAGGCGAGCAGGCGAGGGGTGTGGCCCAGTGCTTCGGTCTCGCTGTAGCCGGTGATTTCGGTGAATGCCCGATTGACCGCGCTGATGTGCTGTTGGGTGTCGGTGATCAAGACGCCCTCGGCGGTGCTTTCGAACACGGTGGCGGCCTGTTGCAGTTTTTCCTGCATCAGGTGTCGCTCGGTAATGTCCCGGGCGATGGTCAGCATGCAGTCTTCATCGCCGATGGGCAGTGGCCGGCTTGAAACTTCGCAGAGCCGGATCTGCCCGTCCTTGCGGCGGATGTGGCAACTGAAATCGCGGACGAAACCATCCCGGTGCAGCAATTCGAGCATCTGTTTGCGCTCGTTGAGATTGACCCAGATCCCCAGGTCCAGCGCCGACCGATCTACCGACATCGCACTGTTGAACCCGGTTATACGGCTGAAACCTTCGTTGACCTCCAGCAGCAAGCCGTCGCTCTGCCGGGACAGCAGCAAGCCGTCGGGGGAGGCGTGGAAGGCCTTGGCGAATTTCTCTTCGGAGGTTTGCAGCTGTTGCTGGGTTTCCTTGAGCTGACTGATGTCTCGTACGACGACCACCAGGGCCGGGGTCGTGTCGAGGTCGAAAGGCTCGGCAGAGATCAGGCCGGTAAACACCTGGCCATTGTTGCGGCGAAAGGGCATCTCCAGGTTGCGGATACTGCCGGCCTGCAATCGCTGCAGCAAACCCGGTCCCACGCCAGGAACGCCCCAGATGTTCAGGTCGGTGGCCGTCTGGCCTATGACGTCTTCGGCCTTGAGGCCGATCTGTTCCTCGAACGCTTCGTTGACTTCCAGCAGGCAGCCATCGGAAAGCCGTGCGATCACCAGAATATCCGGGCATTGCTGGAACACTGAGGCGAACTTCTGTTCCGACAGGCGCAGCGCCTCTTCGGTGCGTTTGGCTTCGCTGATATCGATCATCAGCCCGCGCAGGACCGGTTCACGGCCATGTTCGATCAGGCTGACGATATCGCGGACCCACAGGCAACGGCCATCAGCGGTGATGACCCGGTAATCGACGCTGTGATCGCGCCCGGCCGCCACTTCACGGTCGCAGAACGCCTGGGCCCGAGTGAGGTCCGCGGGGTGGATGATGTTGCGCCAGAAGCCCGGAATCAGCCAATGGGACAGGGGATAACCGAGGAGGTCCTGGGCGTGGGGCGACACGTAACTGTAGGTGTAATCGCTGATCTGCGCTTCCCAGGCGATGGCTGAAAGACTCTCCACCAGCCCGCGGTAATGGTATTCGCTGCTGCGCAGCTCCTGTTCCAGGTCGACCCTGCGGGCAATTTCCGAACTCAGTCGGCGATTGATACGGATCACCACTGCCAGCACGATCATCAGTGCCAATAGTCCTGGCAGGCCGTAAATCAGCACGTCGGACCAGAAGGTCCGATGATCCAGGACGTTACCGACCCAATGTTCCTGGATGGCGCTGATTTCACTCGGGCTCATGTCTGCCAGGACTTTGTCCAGGATACTGACCAGCAGCTTATTGTTCGGGGGGACGGCCATCGCCAATTGATAGCGGTAGGGCGTCTCACCGCTGACGTAGAGCCCTTCGAGCTTGAGCTGGCGCAGGCTCCAGACACTGGAGGCGAGATCGCCCACGACCGCGTCCACTTCGTCGGTAGCCAGCGCTTGCAATGCCGAGCTGACATTGGGCATCGCCACCAGATTCAGGTCGGGATGTTGGGTGCGCAACAGTTCATGGGGGGCGTAGTTTTCCACCACGGCGATCTTCAGTCCGTACAGATCTTTGAGTTTGCGCGGTTGGGGGCCTCCGACGTGGGCCAGAATGACAATCGGAAAATCGAGGTAGGGGCGGGTGAACGACAGATAGGTCTGGCGCTCGGGGGTCGACATGATGCCCGGCAAGATGTCTAGCTTGCCTTGTTTGGCCTGCTGCAGCACTTCGGTCCAGCTGACCGGTTCGATGGGCGTGAGTTTGATGGCCAGCCGTTGCCGGATGACGTTGATATAGTCCGCTGCCAGGCCCTGATAACGCCCATGATCGTCGCGAAACTCAAACGGCGGCCAGGAGGCATCGACGCCCAGGCGCAATTCCGGGTGAGCCGCCAGCCAGCTACGTTCTTCGTCGGTCAGAGTCAGCGCGCCAGCCGTTGCGGTCCAGGTCATCAGCGACAGCAAAAAAAGCACGGTCGACCATCTGGGCATAACGGTCTCGTTATGGCTTTGGGGGAATGCTTCGAGTGTAGACGGGCTATTCGGCGGGTGGGACGTGCGGGGCATTTAATCTGCATAAAGCAAAACCCCCGGCCTGGGCCGGGGGTTCTGTGATCACTCGTCGAGGAAGGAGCGCAAATGCTCGCTTCTCGTCGGGTGGCGCAGCTTGCGCAGCGCCTTGGCTTCGATCTGACGAATCCGTTCACGGGTCACGTCGAACTGCTTACCAACCTCCTCGAGGGTGTGGTCGGTATTCATGTCGATACCGAAACGCATGCGCAAAACCTTGGCTTCACGGGCAGTGAGGCCGGACAGGACTTCGCGAGTCGCTTCTTTAAGGCTCTCAACGGTGGCGACATCGATTGGCGACTGCATGGTCGAGTCTTCGATGAAGTCACCCAGATGGGAGTCTTCGTCATCACCGATCGGGGTTTCCATGGAGATCGGCTCTTTAGCGATCTTCAGTACCTTGCGGATCTTGTCCTCAGGCATTTCCATGCGTTCGCCCAGCTCTTCCGGGGTCGGTTCGCGACCCATTTCCTGCAACATCTGCCGGGAAATACGGTTGAGCTTGTTGATCGTCTCGATCATGTGCACCGGAATACGGATGGTGCGGGCCTGGTCGGCGATCGAGCGAGTGATCGCCTGACGGATCCACCAGGTGGCATAAGTCGAGAATTTGTAGCCACGGCGGTATTCGAACTTGTCTACCGCTTTCATCAAGCCAATGTTGCCTTCCTGGATCAGATCGAGGAACTGCAGGCCACGGTTGGTGTACTTCTTGGCGATGGAGATCACCAGACGCAAGTTCGCTTCGACCATCTCTTTCTTCGCGCGGCGGGCCTTGGCCTCACCGATCGACATGCGACGGTTGATGTCCTTGATCTCGGCAATCGTCAAACCGGTTTCGGTTTCCAGCGCGGTCAGCTTCTGCTGGCAACGAATGATGTCCGGTTGCAGGCGACCAATGGCTTCAGCGTATTTGCTTTTGCCTTTGGCCAGTGCATCGCTCCAGCTTTCGTCGACTTCATTGCCCGGGAACTGGCGCAGGAAGTCGGCACGCGGCATGCGGGCATCACGAACGCACAATTGCATGATCGCGCGCTCTTGCTGACGCAGACGATCCAGGGCACTGCGAACACGCTCGACCAGGCCTTCGAATTGCTTCGGCACCAGTTTGATCGGCATGAACAGCTCAGCCAGGGCCAACAGCTCGGCAATCGCAGCCTTGTTGTAGCGACCGTGCTTTTTCAGCGCCTTGCGGGTGATTTCCATCTGATCGGCGACAGCGCCAAAACGCTGTGCGGCGATGACCGGATCCGGACCGCTTTCGGCTTCTTCTTCGTCATCGCTTGCTTCGGCGTCATCGTCGTCGGTGTCGTCGTCCGCTTTCACGGCTTTCGGGTCGACAGGCGGCGGCACTTCGGCTGCAGGCGGCGCAATGCCGTCGTCCGGGTCGATATAACCGCTCAGGACGTCGGACAGGCGGCCACCTTCGGTGGTGACGCGAGTGTACTCGGAGAGAATATGGTCAACCGTGCCAGGGAAGTGCGCGATTGCGCCCATCACTTCGCGGATGCCCTCTTCAATACGCTTGGCGATTTCGATTTCGCCTTCACGTGTGAGGAGCTCTACCGTACCCATTTCACGCATGTACATGCGCACTGGGTCGGTGGTGCGACCAATGTCGGTCTCGACCGCTGCCAACGCTGCTGCTGCCTCTTCGGCCGCGGCTTCGTCGGTATCGGCGTCGGCCAGCATAAGGGAATCCTTATCTGGCGCAACCTCGAATACGTTGATCCCCATGTCATTGATCATGCGGATGATGTCTTCCACCTGTTCCGGATCTGAAATATCCTCCGGCAGGTGGTCGTTGACCTCCGCGTAAGTCAGGTAGCCCTGCTCACGACCAAGTGTGATCAACTCTTTGATACGAGACTGCTGTTGCGCTTTTCCGGACATAACACCCTATCCACTGAAGGTCTTGGCGGGCAAAAAACAAGCCGAGGATTATACCTGAGCTATGACCTCACGCGCCAGTTGAGGTCGGGTTTGATGCGCAAACATTGCGGCTTAAAAGGTCGCGCAGTTGATTTTTCTCTTCGGCACTCAACTCACTTTGACGCGCTTTTCGAAGAAGTTGTTCCAGATTTCGCTCGCGTTGGCGGGCTGACAAGCTAGTAATGGTGTCGAAAAACTGTTGTTCAAGGTTATCTCCATCAATCAGCCATTCCTTTTCTGCCAGCGCTTTCAGCAGTCGGCCCTGTTCAGTGCCGTGCCAACGCGCAATCAGTTGAAATGAGTTTAGCTTGGGATTCTTCTGTACGGCTTCGAGCAGGGCGACCAGCAGTTGCGTGTTAGTGTGGTCTTCGGCCGCAAAGTGCCCGGCATCCTCGACTTTTTCGGCCAATTGCGGGTGATGCAGCAACGTGCGCAAGGCGGCCAGGGTGGGTGGCTCTACAGCAGCCGGTACTCGTGGCGCGCGTGGTTGATCGCGATCGCCGCCACGTTTGCCGTTCTTGTCCCACGGTTTCTTGTCCCATTTCTTGCCGCCCGCACCGGGTTTTTTCGGCGTCCACTCCTGCTGCGGCACATACATCTCTTGTGCCTGCGGCTGATGGTAGTCGCTGTAATCGGGCATGGCGTCGTAATCAATGCCTGGGTCGTAAGCCGGTGGTGCTTCCTGAGGTGCGCTTAGCACCAGTTGACTCACGGCTTCGCCGCTGAGCCCGGTAATTTCGGTCAGGCGCTGGCGCATCAGAATGCGTAGGTTGGCGCCCGGAACCTTGTCGATCAGTGGCGCGGCGAGGGTAGCCATGTGGGCCTTGCCTTCAAGCGAGCGCGGGTCCGATTCCTCGGTCAGCTGTTGGAAAAAATAATCGGCCAATGGCTGTGCGTGCTGATTGATCCGCGCGCGGAAGGCGTCAGTGCCTTCGGAGCGGACCAGCGTGTCCGGGTCTTCGCCTTCGGGCAGGAATAGAAAGCGTGCGCGCCGTCCGTCCTGCAGGCTCGGCAACGTCGCTTCCAGTGCACGCCAGGCAGCGTTGCGGCCGGCCTGGTCGCCGTCGAAGCAGAACAGTACGTTGGGTACGACGCGAAACAGTCGCTTCAAGTGCTCTTCGCTGGTGGCGGTGCCCAGGGTTGCCACAGCATTGCGCAGGCCTTGCTGGGCGAGGGCGATGACGTCCATGTAGCCTTCGACGACGATGATTTCGTCGAGGTTGCGGTTGTTCTTGCGCGCTTCGTAAAGGCCATAGAGTTCCTGGCCCTTATGGAAAACCGGGGTTTCCGGTGAGTTCAGGTATTTCGGCTTGTCGTCGCCCAGTACCCGGCCGCCGAAGGCGATGATGCGCCCGCGACTGTCACGGATCGGGAACATCACGCGATCGCGGAAGCGGTCATAGCGCTTGCCGGTTTCGGCGTTCTCCACCAGCAGGCCGGCATCGATCATGGCCTTTTGCTGCAGGGTGTCGCTGCTCAGATGCTTGAACAGATTATCCCAGCCGGGCGGAGCGAATCCGAGGCCGAAATCCCGAGCAATTTCGCCGGTCAATCCACGACCTTTCAAGTAATCCACGGCCGCTTTGCGCGCTGGATGGCTTTTCAGGGCCTGGCGGTAAAAATCGGCGGCAGCGGTGAGCAGCGGATACAGCGGCGAATCGGTGGGCTGCCGCGGTTTGTGCGGTCGGCCGCTTTCTTCGCGGGGGATTTCCATGCCGGCGGCTTTGGCCAGTTCTTCGACTGCCTGGGGGAAGTCCAGGTTGTCGTGGTCCATGATGAAGCCGAGGGCGTTACCGCCAGCGCCGCAACCGAAGCAGTAATAGAACTGTTTGTCGGGGCTGACGCTGAAGGAGGGGGTTTTCTCTTTGTGAAACGGGCAGCAGGCAGTGTAGTTCTTGCCGGCCTTTTTCATTTGCAGGCGCGAGCTGACCACATCGACGATGTCGGTGCGGTTCAGAAGGTCGTCAATGAAGCTCTGGGGAATTAGCCCGGCCATGGCGTTCTCGTCATCTGCGCTGAAATGGACCCGAAACGAAGTGCGGCCGAACGCAGGTCGTTGTTTGAGGCGCGCAGGGTGTGCGGCTCGACCGGTGTCGTCTGCGTAATCGCTGTCGGGAAGTGTATCTGCCGAAAATCCACTGACGTTAGTACCAATCAGCATTCGACTATTCGAAAGTGTTTCGCTGAGTCCGGCGACGGCCAATCTATGGCCTCGGATAGCTCAATAAGCGGGCACGCAAGAAGGTGCCTTGGGCTGATCGTCGTGAGAGGAATCAGTGGGTGTGCTCGTCAGTAGCCTTGAAAGGCTCGTCAGAAAAGACGTGCACCGCTGGCAAAAGAGCCAGGTCTGACGCTGTGAAGCAGGTTTGTCTCGGTCGCGTCTGCGGCTTTGACGGTGAAGCATCAAGCGTTGTCCGCAAATGCCATTAGCCCGGCTGAGGGCCGGGCTTGGCAGAAGCTTGCTACGATCGTCTGTGTATTAGTACAGACGAACGGCGCGGCGCTGTTCGCGCTGTACTTTCTTGGCGTGACGCTTAACAGCGGCTGCTGCTTTGCGCTTACGCTCAGAAGTAGGCTTCTCGTAAAATTCGCGGCTACGAACTTCAGCCAGTACACCGGCTTTTTCGCAGGAGCGCTTGAAACGACGCAGAGCTACGTCGAAGGGTTCGTTCTCTTTAACTTTGACGGCTGGCATCCAGAGCTACCTTCATTCATTACCGGGGTCAACATCCTCGCGGCAAAAGAGCACTTGAAGACGTCGGTTTTTAAGGGTTGCGGATGTTAACCCCTCATCGCTCGGAATGCAAAGCCTCTGATCGAAAACCGCTGGTCGGGGCATCACGCGACGACTATTATGCGCGCCTTCGAATTCAGCCTCTACAAGGCGCAAACCCATGCTAGTACTGGGATTAGAAACCTCTTGCGACGAAACCGGTGTCGCACTTTACGACAGTGAACGCGGGTTGTTGGCCGATGCGCTGTTCAGTCAGATCGACCTGCATCGCGCTTATGGCGGCGTTGTGCCGGAGCTGGCTTCGCGCGATCACGTCAAACGCATGCTGCCCTTGATCCGTCAGGTGCTGGCGGAGGCCGACTGCGTGCCGACCGAGATCGACGCCATCGCTTATACCGCCGGCCCCGGCCTGGTCGGAGCCCTGCTGGTAGGGGCTTCCTGCGCGCAGGCGCTGGCTTTTGCCTGGGGTATCCCGGCCCTGGGCGTGCACCACATGGAAGGTCACTTGCTGGCGCCGATGCTGGAGCCGCAGCCACCGGAGTTCCCGTTCGTCGCTTTGTTGGTCTCGGGCGGTCATACGCAGCTGGTTCAGGTCGACGGGATCGGTCAGTACACGCTCTTGGGCGAGACCCTCGACGATGCCGCCGGCGAAGCGTTCGATAAAACTGCAAAAATGATGGGCCTCAATTACCCGGGCGGTCCGGAGATCGCTCGTCTGGCGGCGCAAGGCGTTGACGGACGTTTCGTCTTCCCGCGTCCGATGTGTGATCGTCCGGGCCTGGCGTTTAGCTTCAGCGGTTTGAAAACCTTCGCCTTGAACACCTGGCAGCAATGCGTCAGCGCCGGGGACGACGGCGAGCAAGCCCGTTGCGACATCTCGCTGGCGTTCCAGCAGGCCGTGGTGGAGACTTTGACCATCAAGTGCAAGCGTGCCCTGAAACAGGCCGGCATGAAGCGTCTGGTGATCGCTGGTGGCGTCAGCGCCAACAAGGCGTTGCGTACGTCACTGGAAAAAATGCTCGGCGACATGAGGGGCGATGTGTTTTATGCCCGTCCGGAGTTCTGCACCGACAACGGTGCGATGATTGCGTTTGCCGGCTGCCAGCGCTTGCGGGCCGGTCAGCACGAAAGCCTGGCAATCAGCGTGCAGGCGCGCTGGCCGATGGAGCAGTTGTCGGCGCTGTGATGAGTGGCGCTCACGTGCGGTATTTAAAAATGCCGTTCGCGCCCGGCAAACAGGTCGCGTAGATTGCCGCGATGACGCCAGACGATCAGCCCCGTGAGTGCGCTCATGGGCAGCAGTGCCGCCGGTTCTTGCCAGGCGAGCAGCGGCAGGGTCAGGGGTGTGGCAATCAGGGCGGCGAGTGAGCTGGTGCGGGTCAGGTAGAACGTCAACAGCCAGGCACAGACCGCCAGCAGCGCAGCGGGTGGATAGAGCCCCAGCAGCATGCCGGCCGCGGTGGCGACACCCTTGCCGCCGCGAAAGCGGAAGTACAGTGGAAACAGGTGACCGATGACGGCGAAGACGCCGATCCAGGCCTGTTCCTGCAGTGAAAGGCCCATTGCACCTGCGACCAGCACTGGCAGCAGGCCTTTGCAGAGGTCGCCGAGCAAGGTCAGGATGGCGAGTTTTTTGCCGGCCAGACGAAACATATTGGTGGCACCGGCATTGCCCGAGCCACTCATTCGCGGATCGGGGTTACCGGTCAGGCGGCTGAGCAAAATGGCGAAGGACAGAGAGCCGAGCAGGTAGGCGAAAATCGCCAGTGACCAAAACATGCTAACTATTCCGGGCGAGGACGCCCTGATTCTAACGGCGCATTGCGCCCTTGTCGTGCAGCGGAGAGAAGTGCTTGGACAGAGTGTTTATCGAGGGCCTGGAAGTCGACACCGTGATTGGTGCCTACGACTGGGAACGAGGCATCCGACAGTGTCTGCGACTTGATCTGAGCTTCGCCTGGGACAATCGTCCGGCCGCTGCTGGTGATGACCTGACTCTGGCGCTCGACTACGCGAGCGTTTCGTCACGCATCCAGGCTTTTGCCGAGCAGGCGCAGTTCCAGCTGGTCGAGACGTTTGCCGAGCGTCTGACAGAAGTGCTGATGAGTGAGTTCAAGATCACCTGGATGCACCTCAAGCTGACCAAGCCAGGTGCCGTTCCGGCGGCCAAGGGCGTGGGTGTGGAGATCGAGCGCGGATGTCGCTGACTCAGGTGTACCTCGGGCTCGGTAGCAACATCGAGCGCGAATCCCATTTGCAGGCTGGCCTGGACGCCCTGGCGGGTTTCCTGGTGGATATGCGCTGCTCGGCGGTGTTCGAAAGCCAGCCGGTGGGGATCAAGAGCGGGCCGTTTTTCAACTTTGTGGTCTCGGCCTATACCGATCTACCGTTGATGGAGCTGGATCGACGGCTGAAATTCATCGAAGCGGATAACGGCCGTTACGCGCCGGACCGCAAGGGCTTGCCGCTGGATATCGACGTGCTGCTGTTCGGCGACCTGGTGGGTAACTTCGATGGCTTGATCTTGCCCAGGGCAGAGATTCTGAAAAATGCCTTCGTGCTGTGGCCGTTGTCGCTGATTGCGCCGGACAGAGTGCATCCGGGCGTAGGCAAAAGCTTTGCGACCTTGTGGAGCGAGGCGCGGATCGATCAGGTGTTGGCGCCGGTGGCTTTTGAGTGGCGCGGTGAGCAGTTGACCCCTTCCGATATGCTGTAAAGCAAAAGATCGCAGCCTGCGGCAACTTCTACGCCGATCTCTGTAGGAGTTGCCGCAGGCTGCGATCTTTTGCCCTTGCTTATGCTTTTTCTTTGTAGGCCTTCAGCGCCTTGAGCCGCTCGCGCTTGATCGCCTCGCCCAATTCCGGCCCCTTGAATCCCTTCTCCAGCAACGGCTGAACCGCCACGCTTCGCGCTGTAGTCGCCGCACCGCGCAAATAATCCGCCTGTGGATAACTTCGCTGCTCCAGGCCTTTGCGCCCTCGAGCGTCCATCTCGCACGCCGCAATAAACTCCTCAAAGCGCTGAGGTCGACGATAGACGTCGAAACTCTGCAGCAACTCCAGCAAGGTCGACGGTTTCAGTTCCAGAGCCCGGTGGCCATGGGTGTGATACTCGCCCACCAGCAGTGCCAATTCCTGACAATCCTTCGGTGCCTTGAAGCGCTCGTTGACCGCTTTGATCAGCTTCAGGCCTTTTTGCTCGTGGGCGATGTGGCGGGGCCATTCCTCCTCGGGCGTCAGTCCTTTGCCCAAGTCGTGCAGCAGGCAGGCCCAGCGCACGGTCAGCGGTTGTTTGTGCTGTGCCGCTTGCTCCAGCACGCTCAGGGTATGCACGCCTGTGTCGATTTCCGGGTGATGGGCCTCGGGTTGCGGTACACCGAACAGCGCATCGACTTCCGGCATCAGCACTTTGAGCGCACCGCACTCGCGCAGCACCTGGATGAACACCTGGGGTTGGTCTTCCATCAGCGCACGGGCGATTTCTTTCCAGCTGCGTTCCGCGGTCAGTGCCTCCAGTTCACCCGATTCGCTTAGTTGCCTCATCAGCGCCAGTGTCTCGGGGGCGACGGTGAAGCCCAGTCCTGCATAACGCGCGGCGAAGCGGGCAACGCGCAGAACGCGGAGCGGATCTTCGGCGAACGCGGGGGAAACGTGACGAAGCAGGCGAGCCTCGAGATCCCGCTGGCCATGGTAGGGGTCGGTCAGGTTCTGCTGATCGTCTTCGGCCATGGCGTTGATCGTCAGGTCACGACGAATCAGGTCTTCTTCGAGCGTGACTTCGGGGCTGGCGTGAAAGGTGAAGCCGCCGTAACCGCGCCCGCTTTTGCGTTCGGTGCGGGCGAGGGCGTATTCCTCACCGCTTTTGGGGTGAAGAAATACCGGAAAATCCGCACCCACCGGGCGAAAGCCCTTGGCGAGCATTTCTTCGGTGGTGGCGCCTACCACGACCCAGTCGATATCGGTGACAGGCCTGCCCAGCAGGCGATCGCGTACCGCACCACCGACTTTATAAATCTGCATAAAAAACCTCCGTTAGCCCGACAGAATAACCTTTGCGTCGAACTTCCGGAGGCCGAAACAGGATCAAAGATGAATGACAGCCAAGTCTAGCCGGCCGTAGTCTCCCTCGCCGTGTTCGCTTCTGGGTGGAACATGGTGGGTTTTCACCACCTGATCCCCTTGCAGGGTTTCCAGGTGAATGTCGAAGCCCCAGAGCCGATGCAGGTGCTTGAGCACTTCCTCGGTGGAATCGCCGAGCGGCTTGCGGTCGTGCTGCTGGTGACGCAGGGTCAGCGAGCGGTCCCCGCGCCGGTCGATGCTGTAGATCTGGATGTTGGGTTCGCGATTGCCCAGGTTGTATTGCGCCGCCAGGGTTTCGCGGATGGTTCGATAGCCCTCTTCGTCGTGGATCGCCGGAACCAGCAGATCATCCTTTTGGTCGTCATCGAGGATGCTGAACAGCTTCAGGTCGCGGATCACCTTGGGTGACAGGTACTGCAGGATGAAGCTCTCGTCCTTGAAGCTGCTCATGGCGAATTTGATGCTGGACAGCCAGTCTGTGCCGGCGATTTCCGGGAACCAGCGGTAGTCCTCTTCGGTAGGCTGTTCGCATATCCGCCGGATATCGCGATACATGGCAAAACCGAGGGTGTAGGGGTTGATTCCGCTGTAGTAGGGACTGTCGAAGCCCGGCTGGAACACCACGCTGGTATGGGACGTCAGGAACTCCATCATGAAGCCATCGGTGACCAGGCCTTCGTCATACAAGTCGTTCATCAAGGTGTAGTGCCAGAAGGTGGCCCAGCCTTCGTTCATCACCTGTGTCTGGCGCTGTGGATAAAAATACTGGGCGATCTTGCGCACGATCCGCACGATTTCACGTTGCCATGGCTCCAGCAGCGGGGCGTGTTTTTCGATGAAATACAGGATGTTTTCCTGAGGCTCGGCGGGGAAGCGTGCGTTGTCCTTGTCGCTGAATTTGTCCGCGCCTTTTGGAATGGTCCGCCACAAATCGTTGATCTGCTTTTGCAGATGTTCTTCCCGATCCTTCTGCCGACGGCGTTCTTCTTCGGCGGAAATCGGATAAGGGCGTTTGTAACGGTCGACCCCGTAATTCATCAGCGCATGGCAGGAATCGAGCAAGTCCTCTACCGCGTCGATACCGTGGCGTTCTTCGCACTGCATGATGTACTGCTTGGCGAACACCAGGTAATCGATGATCGAGCTGGCGTCGGTCCAGGTGCGGAACAGGTAATTGCCCTTGAAGAAGCTGTTATGGCCATAGCAGGCGTGAGCCACCACCAGGGCCTGCATGCAGATGGTGTTTTCTTCCATCAGATAGGCGATGCAAGGGTCCGAGTTGATCACGATCTCGTAGGCCAGCCCCATCTGGCCGCGGCTGTAGGATTTTTCGGTACTTAGGAAGTGTTTGCCATAGGACCAATGGTGATAACCCAGGGGCATGCCCACAGAGGCGTAGGCGTCCATCATCTGTTCGGCAGTGATGACTTCGATCTGGTTGGGGTAGGTATCGAGCGCATAGCGGGCCGCGAGACGACTGATTTCGCGGTCGTAGGCCTGGATCAGCTCGAACGTCCATTCGGAGCCGGTGGAAATGGGTTGGCGCTTTTGCTCTTTGGCGGTCATGTCACTAACCTGCGCTGGAAGAGTTCACGGAAGACCGGATAGATATCCCCGGCCGAGACCAGTTGCTGCTGGGCAAAAGTGTCAGAGAAGGCTTCGGCGATGCGTTCGTACTCGAACCACAGGGCCTGGTGTTCGCGCGGGGTAATCTCTACATAAGTGTAGTACTGCACGAACGGCATGATCTGATTGATCAGAATGTCGCGGCAGATCGGCGAGTCGTCGTTCCAGTTATCGCCGTCGGACGCCTGGGCGGCATAGATATTCCACTCATTGCTCGGATAACGCTCGGCCATGATCTCCTGCATCAGTTTAAGGGCGCTGGAAACGATGGTACCGCCGGTTTCCCGGGAGTAGAAAAACTCCTCCTCATCCACTTCGCGGGCACTGGTGTGGTGGCGGATGAACACGACGTCGATTTTGTCGTAGTTCCGCTTGAGGAACAGGTACAGCAGGATGAAGAAGCGCTTGGCGATGTCCTTGGTCGCCTGGGTCATGGAGCCGGACACGTCCATCAGGCAGAACATCACTGCTTTGGAGCTCGGGTTCGGCTGTTTGATCAACAGGTTGTACTTGAGGTCAAAGGTGTCGAGAAATGGCACTCGGTGAATGCGCGCACTGAGCTTCTCGATTTCCGCTTCGAGTTCCTGGATGTCGCCGAAGTTGTCCGGCTCCTCCCGTCTAAGCCGGGCGAGCTCCTCTTTGACTTCGCGCAGTTTTGCCCGGCTGCTGCCGGACAGGGCGATTCGCCGGGCATGGGCCGAACGCAACGTACGGATAATGTTGATCCGTGACGGGTTGCCCTCGTTGCTGATGCCCGCGCGTACGGTCTTGAAAGTGTCGGTGCCGGTCAGGTGACGTTTGACCAGGTTAGGCAGTTCAAGGTCCTCGAACATGAATTCGAGGAATTCTTCCTGGGTGATCTGGAAGACGAACTCGTCCATCCCTTCACCCGAGTTACCGGCCTTACCGGGGCCTCTGCCGCCGCCACCTCCGGGCGGACGGGCAATGTGCTCGCCGCTGGTGAACTCCTTGTTGCCCGGGTGCACGATGGTCTGCTTGCCGCCCCGGCCATGGTGAAGCACCGGCTCGTCGATGTCGCGGCCGGGAATGCTGATTTGCTCGCCGTGTTCCATATCGGTAATGGAACGCCGGCCTACCGCCTCTTCGACGGCCTTTTTGATGTGATCACGGTAGCGCCGCAGAAACCGCTGACGGTTTACCGTGCTCTTGTTCTTGCCATTGAGACGTCGGTCGATCACATAGCTCATGACTGCTCCTTAGAAGCTGTCCTGAAAGGGGCGAGCGGTTATGCAGCATCGACCTGTGCCGAGGGATGTTCACGCTCCCCCAAGCGCTTCTGGATGCTGCCTGAACCTCGTTACCGACTTTCGAACACCTCCCAGAGGTCTGTGTAACAGAAAATGCGTACACAGGCCTCTGGCTAACGACAACCGGTCTGACCGGCAGCGGGTTACTGTGATTTTCTGACCCGCAAGTACCACTCGGACAGCAGTCGTACCTGTTTGTCGGTGTAGCCCCGCTCGACCATCCGTGTGACGAAGTCGTTGTGCTTCTGCTGGTCCTCTTTGCTGGCCTTGGCGTTGAAGCTGATGACCGGCAGAAGGTCCTCGGTGTTGGAGAACATTTTCTTCTCGATGACCACCCGCAGTTTTTCGTAGCTGAGCCAGGTTGGGTTCTTGCCGTTGTTGTTGGCACGGGCGCGCAGTACGAAGTTGACGATTTCGTTGCGGAAATCCTTCGGATTGCTGATGCCGGCCGGTTTCTCGATTTTCTCCAGTTCCTCGTTCAGGGCTACGCGGTTGAGGATCTCGCCGGTTTCCGGATCGCGGTATTCCTGATCCTGAATCCAGAAGTCGGCGTACAGCACATAGCGATCGAAGATGTTCTGGCCGTACTCGCTGTAAGACTCGAGATAGGCAGTCTGGATCTCCTTGCCGATGAACTCGATGTAACGCGGCGCCAGGTACTCTTTCAGGAAGCGCAGATAGCGTTCGCGGGTCTCGGCCTGGAATTGTTCCTGTTCGATCTGCTGTTCCAGCACGTAGAGCAGATGCACCGGGTTGGCGGCGATTTCGTGCGGATCGAAGTTGAAGACCTTCGACAGGATCTTGAAGGCGAAGCGGGTCGACAGACCGTTCATGCCTTCGTCGACACCTGCAGCATCGCGGTATTCCTGGATCGACTTGGCCTTCGGATCGGTGTCCTTGAGGTTTTCGCCGTCATACACGCGCATCTTGGAGTAGATGTTGGAGTTTTCCGGCTCTTTAAGGCGCGAGAGCACGGTGAACTGAGCGAGCATTTTCAGCGTGTCGGGTGCGCAATGGGCCTTGGCCAGAGAGCTGTTGAACAGCAGCTTGTCGTAGATCTTCACCTCGTCGCTGACGCGCAGGCAATACGGCACTTTGACGATATAGATCCGGTCGATGAAGGCTTCGTTGTTCTTGTTGTTCCGGAAAGTGTGCCATTCCGATTCGTTGGAGTGGGCCAGCAGAATCCCGGTGAACGGAATTGCCCCCAAGCCTTCGGTGCTGTTGTAGTTGCCTTCCTGAGTGGCCGTCAGCAATGGGTGCAGCACCTTGATCGGTGCCTTGAACATTTCGACGAATTCCATCAGGCCCTGGTTGGCCCGGCACAGCGCGCCCGAATAGCTGTAGGCATCGGCGTCGTTCTGCGGGAACTCTTCCAGTTTGCGAATATCGACCTTGCCCACCAGTGCCGAGATGTCCTGGTTGTTTTCATCGCCCGGCTCGGTTTTCGCAACTGCAATCTGGTTGAGGATCGACGGGTAGAGTTTCACCACGCGGAACTGGCTGATGTCGCCGCCGAATTCGGCCAGGCGCTTGGTGGCCCATGGCGACATGATGGTGTTGAGGTAGCGCCGGGGAATGCCGAAGTCTTCCTCGAGGATCGCGCCATCTTCAGTGGCGTTGAACAGACCCAGGGGCGACTCGAAAACCGGCGAGCCCTTGATTGCGTAAAAGGGCACTTTCTCGATCAGCTGTTTGAGCTTTTCGGCCAAAGATGACTTACCGCCACCGACTGGGCCAAGCAGGTAGAGGATCTGTTTCTTTTCTTCCAGACCCTGAGCGGCATGGCGGAAATACGACACGATCTGGTCGATGCATTCTTCCATCCCGTGGAAGTCTTCAAAGGCCGGATAGCGGCGGATCACCTTGTTGGAAAAGATGCGCGACAGCCTCGAGTTGGTTGAGGTGTCGAGCAGTTCCGGTTCGCCGATGGCCAGCAATAGACGCTCGGCCGCGGAAACGTAGGCGCTGCGGTCCTTTTTGCACAGTTCAAGATACTCTTGCAGCGAGAGTTCTTCCTGGCGCGTGGACTCGAAGCGTTGTTGGAAGTGGCTAAAGATACTCATGACGTCACCTCGCTCGATACGTGGAGCCGACGCCGGATCACTCAGTCGATGCTGGCAGCAACCGAACAGGCAGTTGCTGTTTACCCCCCAGAACTCTTCCGGAGCTGACTACTCCGAAAGCTACTCCCGATGACCCGTGCGCCGGTGTACCGGCTCTCCCCTGTTTTGGATGGCCTGCGCTTAAGGATAGTTGGGAATTTGGGAGGTAAAGGCAAGATACGTAATTAGTTGTGGCAGACCGTTCGTCTGTAATCGCGCGAGCCCACGGGGGCCGGGGCTTGCGCATTACAAAATAATTATTCGGAAGTGCCTTGCGCCGTTTCCGAAGGATAGGTCGTACGCCACAGCTCAAAACCGCCGTCCATGCTGTAGACGTCGGAAAAGCCCTGGCTGATCAGATAAGCAGCTGCGCCCTGGCTGGAATTTCCGTGATAGCAGACCACTACCGTTGGCGCATCCAGATCGGCGCCCTGGATGAAAGCATGCAGAGAATGGTTGTCCAGATGCTTCGAACCGGTGATGTGCAGCGCGGCAAATGTTGCCGGGTCGCGGACATCGACCACCACCGCGCCTTGTTCGCGCAGGGCCTGGGCCTGTTCTGGGGGGATACGTTTGAATTCGCTCATGGCGGGCTCCTGTGGCTCGGCTGAAAGCGCAGTCTAGCGCGGGGCGCTGGCTGACGTTTGTTCGGGAATAGAGGTGGCGACTGCCGGTCGAAGGTGGCCATGGGCGTCGCATTTGCATTGCAGGCGCTCAAAGGTGTCGACATTCATCAGGGTCATGGCACCACCCCAGACGCAACCGCTGTCGAGGGCAAAGAGCCCCGGTTCGTTGCACTGGCCTTCGAGCGCCGCCCAATGGCCGAAGATGATCTTCAGGCCTTTGGTTTTACGCTCCTTGTGCGCGAACCACGGTGCATAGCCCGGCGGTGCGGTGTCGATGCCTTCCTTGCCCTTGAGGTCGAGTTTGCCGTCGCTGGTGCAAAAACGCATCCGGGTGAAATAGTTGGTGATGACTCGCAGGCGGGCGGCGCCTTTGAGGTCGCTATTCCATTTCACCGGCTCGTTGCCGTACATGCCGTCAAGGTAAGGCGCGAAGCGGTTGTCATCGTGCAGGGCTTCTTCGACTTCGGTGGCGCACTTCAAGGCTTTGCGCAGCGACCATTGCGGCGGGATACCAGCATGGACCAGGGCGATATCGCGTTGTTCATCGTAGTGCATGAGCTTTTGCTGGCGAACCCACTCCAGCAGGTCCGCGCTATCGGGTGCTTCGAGGATCTCACGCAATGTATCGGCTTTCTTCAGGCGCTCGATGTTTTGCCCGACGGCCAGCAAGTGCAGGTCATGGTTGCCGAGTACGCATACCAGCGACTCGCGGATGCCATAGAGGAAGCGCAGGGTTTCCAGCGACTGTGGGCCACGGTTGACGAGATCACCCACCAGCCACAGGCGATCTCGGGCAGGGTCGAAGGCCACTTGCTCGAGCAGGTATTTGAGCGGTTCAAGGCAACCTTGCACATCACCGACGGCATACGTCGCCATCAGTGCAACGCCCCGGGAACCGCCAGACGGAACGGCGCGATGATGGCGTCGAAGTGCTTACCGTCTTCGGCGAGCATCTGGTAGGTGCCCTGCATCGTGCCGACCTTGGATGTCATGACGGTGCCGCTGCTGTACGTGTGGCTCTTGCCCACCTCGATCAACGGCTGCTGGCCGACGACGCCCGCACCGCGAACCTCCTCGACATGGCCGTCACCGTCGGTGATGACCCAATGCCGTGAAAGCAGTCTGGCGGGTAGCAGGCCATTGTTTTGCACGGTGATGGTGTAGGCGAAGGCAAAGCGGTCTTGCTCGGGTTGCGATTGTTCTGCCAGATAGCGGGTGACGACGCTGACGTCGACCTGGTAACGAGGATCGGACATGCAAAAGGCCTTAGAAACGAAGCGGAACGCGGGGCGTAGCTGATAGAACTCAGTCTAGGCCAAGTATCGGGTAGTAAACCAGAGTGGCGTCCTACCCGATAGCGCTCATCGCCTGTCAGTCAGTGGCAGGCTTTTGTAGGGCTTGTTCACTGAGCTTGTCGGCCAGGCGTACGAAGGCGGCCAGGTCGAGTTGCTCGGGGCGCAAGCTGCCATCGACGCCGGCAGCTTCGATTTCGGCATTGCTCAGCAAAAGTTTCAGTGTGTTGCGCAGGGTCTTGCGGCGCTGGTTGAAGGCTTCACGCACAACGCGCTCCAGCAGGCGATGATCCTTGGCCGGGTGCGGCAGTACCGCGTGGGGCACCAGGCGCACGATCGCGGAGTCGACTTTCGGCGGAGGATTGAACGCGCCCGGGCCGACGTTGAACAGATGCTCGACCCGGCAATGGTACTGAACCATGATCGACAGGCGACCCCAGTCACCGCCACCCGGACCCGCCGCCAGACGTTCGACCACTTCCTTTTGCAGCATGAAGTGCATGTCGCGAATCAGGTTGGCGTTGTTCAGCAGATGAAAGATCAGCGGCGTCGAGATGTTGTACGGCAGGTTACCGACCACTCGCAGGCTGTTTGGCGCAGCGTTCAGGCTGTTGAAGTCGAACTTCAGCGCGTCACCCTGATGCAGGTTGAAGTTGCTCTTGCCGGCGAACTGCTGATTGAGAATCGGGATCAGGTCCTTGTCCAGCTCTACGACGTCCAGTTGAGCGCCGCTGTTGAGCAGGCCGGCGGTCAATGCACCCTGGCCCGGACCGATTTCCAGCAGGCGGTCTTCAGGTTTGGCGTGAATGGAGCGCAGGATGCGATCGATAACGCCGGCATCGTGCAGGAAGTTCTGGCCGAAGCGCTTGCGCGCCCGGTGTTGGTAATGCTCGGTCATAAACGGGTCTCGGCCATCTGGTAGGCGGTTTCCAGGGCGACTTGCAGGCTGCCGGTGTCGATGTTGCCGCTGCCGGCCAGGTCCAGGGCGGTGCCGTGGTCGACCGATGTGCGGATGATCGGCAAGCCGAGGGTCACGTTGACTGCCGCGCCGAAGCCTTTGTATTTCAGCACAGGCAAGCCCTGGTCGTGGTACATCGCCAGCACCGCGTCGCAGTGCTCCAGATATTTGGGGGTAAACAGAGTGTCGGCGGGCAGGGGGCCGCGAAGGTCCATGCCCTCGCCGCGCAGGCGCTCTAATGTAGGTTCGATGATGTCGATTTCTTCATGGCCCAGATGACCGCCTTCACCGGCGTGCGGGTTGAGCCCGCAAACCAGGATGCGTGGCTGGGCGATGCCGAATTTTTCTTTCAGATCGGTGTGCAGGATCCGCGTGACCCGCTCCAGCCGCTCCGGCGTGATCGCGTCGGCAATCTCGCGAAGAGGCAGGTGAGTGGTGACCAGCGCCACGCGCAAACCGCGGGTGGCGAGCATCATCACCACTTGCGCGGTGTGGGTCAGGTCAGCGAGAAACTCCGTGTGCCCGGAAAAGGCGATCCCGGATTCGTTGATCACGCCCTTGTGCACCGGCGCGGTGATCATGCCGGCGAAATGCCCATCCAGACAGCCCTGGCCAGCACGGGTCAGGGTTTCCAGAACGAAAGCCGCATTGGCTTTGTCCAGTTGCCCGGCGGTGACCTTGGCGTTGAGGGGCGTATCCCACACATACAGGCTGTTGGCGGGTGCAGGAGCATCCGGCCAGCTGTCCGGCGTTACCGGCAGCAGATCGACAACCACGCCCAGCTGCGCGGCCCGCTCAAGGAGCAGGTCGCGGCTGGTAATGGCAATCAGGGGATGTGGCTGGGCTTGCGAGGCGAGCAGCAGGCACAGGTCGGGACCTATGCCGGCTGGTTCGCCGGGGGTCAGCGCGAAACGCTTGGGTTTCACTGCGCTGCCTGGTCTGCACCAGGGAGTTTGATTTCTACGTACGCTTCGTCACGGATCTGACGCAGCCAGGTTTGCAGCTCTTCGTCGTATTTGCGGTTACGCAGTACGGTCATCGCTTGCTGCTCACGGGCCTGGGCGGTGCTGTCGGTGGCGCGGCGGCCAAGAACTTCCAGTACGTGCCAGCCATATTGGGTCTTGAACGGCTTGGACAGCTGACCTTGGGGGGTCTTGGCCATCACTTCGCGGAATTCAGGCACCAGCGCGTTCGGGTCGATCCAGTTCAGGTCGCCACCGTTGAGGGCGGAACCCGGATCCTCCGAGAAGCTTTTCGCCAGCTCGCCGAAATCTTCGCCCGCTGCGATACGGGTATAGAGCGACTGAGCCAGGGCCTTGGTTTTTTCTTCGTCGCGAATCGGACTCGGTTTGACCAGGATGTGCCGCACGTGGACTTCGTCACGCACCTGGGATTCGCCGCCACGCTTGTCGAGGATCTTCAGGATAATGAAGCCGCCCGGGGTGCGCATTGGCTGGGTCACGTCGCCAACGGCCATGGTGCCGAGCAAACGATCGAACGGAGGTGGCAGTTGAGCGGCTTTACGCCAGCCCATGTCGCCGCCTTCCAGCGCGGTTTCGCTGGCGGACTTGGCGATTGCCAACTGACCGAAGTCAGCGCCTTGCTTGAGTTGCTGGTAAACCGCATCGGCTTGCTTGGCGGCATTCTGAATCGCATCGGAGTTGGCGCTTTCCGGCGTAGGAATCAGGATGTTGGCCAGGCGGAACTCTTCGGACAGCTGCATTTTGCCCAGATCGGATGCCAGGAAGTTCTTCACTTCCTGCTCGGACACCTGGATGCGCTCCGCCACACGGCGCTGACGCACACGGCTGATGATCATTTCGCGGCGGATCTGGTCACGGGCATCGTCATAAGACAGGCCGTCGCGAGCCAAAGCGGCGCGGAATTGTTCGATCGACATGTTGTTGCGCTGGGCAATGGTGCCGACAGCCTGGTTCAGCTCTTCATCGGTAATGCGGATGCCGGAACGCTCGCCGATCTGCAATTGCAGGTTTTCGACGATCAGACGCTCGAGCACCTGCTGATCCAGTACGCCGGTAGGCGGTACGGCAGCACCGCGTTTGGCGATGGTTTGCTGAACTTCGTGAACGCGCCGGTCCAGTTGGCTCTGCATGACCACGTCATTGTCGACGATGGCCACCACTTTATCGATGGACTGTACCGCGGCGTTGGCCGCGGTACCCAGGAACAGCGCGCCCAGCATCAGCGGGCGCAGACAATCAGAAAGCTTGGTCTTCACGTTCACGATAACCTTGGATGCCTTTGTCGAGGAAACTCTCTACTTTGGCGCCGGTGAGGCCGCCGAGTCCCTTCAGAACAATTTGGAGGAAGACGCCGTGGTCGCCTTTTTCGTTTTGTGGAGCTTCCTGACTGAATTCGTCATAGGAAACCCAGTAACGGTTGATCAGGCGTAGTTTCCAGCAGCAGTTGTCGTACTCGAAACCACCAAAGGCTTCCAGGGTACGGTTGCGGTTGTAGTCATACTGCCAGCGGCTGATGGCGTTCCATTGCGGCACGATCGGCCAGATCACCGAGAAGTCGTGCTGTTTGATCTTGTAGTAGTCCTTCACGTAGCCAGGTTGGCCCGGGGTGCCGTAATCGCCACCGCCCACCGACCATTTACCGGTGTTCTGGTCATAACGGACCTGGTCATTGCGATAGCGATAGCCGGCGTTGATGACCTTGTTCGGGTTGTCTTCAGGCTGGTAGTGGAACATCGCGCTGCCCGAGCGAGGGCTGCGGCTGTCCGGGTCCCAGTTGTAGTCGGCCGTGGTACGCCAGTCGCGGTTCCAGCGGTATTCGTATTCCAGTGCATATGGCGAAACGTTGGCCTTGGCATCGTCACGATCATCGAAAGCAATGCCTGGCAGTTGGACTTTACGGTCCTTGAAGTACAAGGCCTGGCCGACGCTGATGCGTTGACGTTCGAAACCATTGTCTTCGATCCAGCGGCTGGTCACGCCCAGGGACAGTTTGTTCTCGTCGCCGACACGGTCGGAGCCGGAGAAACGGTTGTCACGGAAGAGCGACGCGTAATTGAAGGTGTATTCGCTGGTGTCGAACACTGGAATATCCTTCTGGTCTTCCTCAGGTACATAGAGGTAGAACAGACGCGGTTCCAGGGTCTGACGGTAGTTTTTTCCGAACCAGGAAGTGTTGCGGTCAAAGTAAAGACCGCTGTCGATGCTGGCGATCGGTACCCCACGGTTCTGGTTGCTGCTGAATGTGCCGTTGAGCCTGTCCTGCTCCGCGCTTTGCGAAGCGATTTCGCTTTTGCCGCGGCCGTCCAGATCCAGTTGATACTGTGTGTACTGGTACTTGAGCGATGGCTTGAAGAAACCATAGGTCCAGTACAGCGGCAGGCTGACACCTGGTTTGAGATTCAAACGGTCGCCGTTGGCGCGTGCCAGACCAAAGATGTTGTTATCCAGACGTGACTCAGTGGTAATCCCGTCCTGCTGGACGAATGTTCCAGTCTTCAGATCCCGGTCAAATCGAACGATCTCTGTCTCGTAATCGAAGTCCAAACCTTCCGGATGATACGGCAGCTGACCATTAAAGGTGATCTGCGGCAAACGGTCATACGGCGTGATGTTCGAAACGGTCGCCAGCTGATAAGCCTGGGCGTTCAAGCGAGCGACGTAGCTGTCGCCACGATAGGTGACGGAGCCCTGCTGGTTCACGTAGTCAGCGCTTTTCACGCCAATCTGGTTAGTCTGCAGATCCTGGAAGTAATACGGATCGCTGATCTTGGTGTAGTCGACTTGCGTAAAGACGCGCGAGTCGAGGCCACCCTTGTGCTGCCAGTTGTACATGTAGCGGTTTTTTTCGTAGTCGGTCTGCTTGCTGCGTTCAGTATCTTCGTCGTTGAGGTACGCGGCGCCGAACTGACCTTCGCTGGACTTGGTCAGGTAACGGAATTCGCCTTCCATCAACAGGCCGCGCTTGCTCATATAGCGCGGGTACAACGTGGCGTCGTAGTTCGGCGCCAGGTTGAAGTAATACGGGGTGACAAGCAGGAAGCCGGTATCGCTGCCGGCGCCGATGGTCGGCGGCAGGAAGCCGGATTGGCGGCGGTCGTCGATCGGGAAATAGATGTACGGCGTGTACAGAACCGGAATGTCCTTGACCCGCAACGTCACGTTGGTCGCGGTACCGAAACCGGTGGCCGGGTTCAAGGTGATGTTGTTGCCCTTGAGCTGCCAGGCGTTGCTGTTCGGTTCGCACGTGGTGTATGTACCATCCTTGAGGCGGATGATCGCGTTCTCGGCACGTTTGGCATATAGCGCGTTACCGCGGATACGCGACTTGTGCATCACGTACTCGGCGTTGTCGACCTTGGCTTCACCGGTGTCGAGCTGTACGTCGGCGTGATCGCCCACGATCAGCGCGCCATTGTCGCGAATGCGCACGTTGCCGGCCAGTTCGCCACGGCTCTCGGCCTGGTACAGGTTCGCTTCGTCGGCTTCGACCTGCATGCTGCCCTGACGCATGACCACGTCACCGGCCAGGGTCGCGACCTGCTCTTCCTGCTTATAGCGGGAGGCCTTGGCGCCGATAAAGGTTGGAGCGTCACTTTTATTCGTCTTGTCGTTCATGCCAGGACGAATCGGTTCGATATAGGAACCAGAGCAGTAAGGACCGGTTTCGGCCAATTGCGCTGCGGTGAGCTTCTCGCGCGGAACCCAGTCGAGGTGGCTGTAGTCTTCACTACGCGACTTCAGGCCGCGGCCCTTGGACTCGGTTACCAGCACAGGCTTGGCACCGGTGTCTTCGCTGGAGGCGGTGCCTGCCGGGGTTTCTCCAGTAGCGGAAACTGCGCTGCCTTCATGCACGGGGCGCGGCGGCAATGCAGCGGCCGGTGCCTTTGGCGCACAGTCCCAGGCACCCGAAGCAGATACTGAGCAGTCATACTGTTCCGCGGCGACCACGAACGACGTGGCCAGGGGTTGCAGGGCCAGCAGACTGCCGGTAACCAACAACGGAAATTTTTTACGAAACGCGGGGGATTTCAATGCCATCTTATTAGTCCGGGCTTCCTGCGTGCCATCTGCCCGCGGTGTGGGCCGCACGCCTCTCGATGGTCTGAAAAAGATGCTGGATAATAAAGCATGACCCGCTTGACGGCTAGCGCCGTCGGAGACCCTTGCAATGCCTGACCAAGATGTACGCTTGCAACACCTGAAAGTTTGGCTCGATGAACAGTTGGCTATCCTCTTTGCAGAACAAGGTTGGGGCGCCGTGCCCCCGGCCACGTTGACCGCGGCCAGTAGCGACGCGAGTTTTCGGCGCTATTTCCGCTGGGAAGGCGCAGGCAGAAGTTTCGTCGTGATGGACGCGCCACCGCCCCAGGAAAACTGCAAACCCTTTGTGGATATCGCTTTTCTGCTGGCGAAATCCGGCATAAACGTGCCGAAAATTTATGCCGAGGACCTCGAGCGCGGTTTCCTTTTGCTCAATGACTTGGGCAACAAGACTTATCTGGACGTGATCGACAGCGAAAATGCCGACGATTTGTTCAAGGATGCCCTGCAAGCGTTGTTGGCTTTCCAGCAATTGCCGATGGTGGCGCCGCTGCCGAGTTATGACGTCGCGCTGCTGCGTCGCGAGCTCGAACTGTTCCCCGAGTGGTACGTGAAGCGCGAACTGGGTATCGAGTTCGATGCTGCGCAGCAGGTGCTCTGGCAGCAGGTCAGCGACCTGCTGATCGACAGCGCTCTGGCTCAGCCTAAAGTCCTGGTGCATCGCGACTACATGCCGCGCAACCTGATGATCAGCGAGCCGAATCCCGGCGTGCTGGATTTCCAGGACGCAGTCTACGGGCCGGTGACCTATGACGTGACCTGCCTGTTCAAGGACGCCTTCCTCAGCTGGCCTGAAGAACGCGTACGCGGCTGGCTGGAGGATTACTGGCAGCAAGCCGGTGCGCTCGACATCCCGGTTCAGCCGGACTTTGAAGACTTTCTGCGCGCCAGCGACCTGATGGGCGTGCAGCGTCACTTGAAAGTCATCGGCATCTTCGCCCGCATTTGCCATCGCGACGGCAAGCCACGCTATCTCGGCGATGTGCCGCGTTTCTTTGCTTATATAGACGCGGTCATTGCCCGTCGTCCTGAACTGGCTGAGCTGGATGTGTTGCTGGCCAGTCTGCGTGCTGGAGTGAAGGCATGAAGGCAATGATTCTGGCGGCGGGTAAAGGCGAGCGCATGCGTCCGCTGACCCTGACCACGCCAAAACCACTGGTTCGTGCCGGCGGAGCGCCCTTGATCGAGTATCACCTGCACGCGCTGGCGGCTGCGGGGTTTACCGAGATCGTGATCAACCATGCCTGGCTCGGTCAGCAGATCGAAGATTATCTGGGCGATGGCTCGAAATATGGCGTGAGCATTCAATATTCGCCGGAAGGTGAACCGCTGGAAACCGGTGGTGGTATTTTCCGCGCGTTGCCGTTGTTGGGTGATGAGGCTTTTGTGGTGGTCAACGGCGACATCTGGACCGACTACGACTTCAGCGTGTTGCACCAGCCCATCGTCGGGCTCGCCCATTTGATCCTGGCGGACAACCCGGCGCATCACCCGAGCGGGGACTTCACTCTGGTCGATGGCCATGTGCAGGACGGTCAGCCGGATACCCCAACCCTGACCTACAGCGGCATCGCCGTGCTGCACCCGCAGCTGTTTGACGGTTGCTCGGCCGGGGCCTTCAAGCTTGCGCCATTGTTGCGCAAAGCCATGGCCGATGGACAAGTGACGGGCGAGCGCCTGAATGGACATTGGGTAGATGTCGGCACTCACGAGCGCCTGGCTGAAGTAGAAACCTTGATAGAAGCGAGACGCTGACATGTTGTGGCCAGGGACTCTGATTGGAGCCGGAGCGGGCTTTGCCATAGCCAGCATTCCGGGGGCCATGCTCGGTGCTTTATTGGGACAGGCGCTGGATCGGCGCTTGCACCTGCAGAGCTGGGCGCATTTATGGGAAAAATTCGGTGGTCGCTCGGTGCTGCGCAACGATGAACTGCTGTTCGTGTTGCTGGGCCGATTGGCCAAGAGTGATGGGCGGGTAGTGGATGGCCACATTCAGCAGGCGCGACAGGAAATGCGTGCGCTGGAGATGACCGAGTCGGCGCAACGTCGGGCGATAGCGGCGTTCAACCGCGGCAAGTCGGGGCGTGATCGGTTGCGTGGCTATCTGCGACGCTTGAGTGCTCAGCCCCATGCCGCGGAAGGCGTGTTGCGTGCCTGTTGGCGGATGGTCTGGGCCGATGGCCGCGCCGGTAGCAGCGAGCGCGAACTGATTGCCCAGTGGGGCAAATGGTTGGGCTGGACGCCGCAACAGGTACAGGCACTGGCGAGTGACTACGAGCCGAAGCGACCATTGGTCAGCAGCGCGATTACGTATCAGGACGCCTTGCGGTTATTGGGAGTGTCGGCGACCAGCGAGCCAGCACAGATCAAACGCGCCTATCGACGCCTGCTCAGTCGCCATCATCCGGACAAGATTGCCGGCAGCGGTGCGACGGCGTTGCAGGTTCGTGAGGCGACGGACAAGACTCGTGAATTGCACAACGCCTACACGTTGATTCGTGAACGGCGGGACTTTCGATAGCAGGGCAGAGTTGTGTCGCCCGCGAATGGGGCGACGCGATCCATCAGTCCGCCGCAGGCTGCGGATTCAACCATCCCCGCACCCGGCGAACCAACTGCTCTTGCTCAGCCTTGGCATTACCCGGCAGTGCCTTGAGCGAGACCTGGCTGAACGCCGATGTCTTCAAACGTTTATTGGCCTGCAAGCGTTCCAGTGCCGCGTTGCGATCCAGTGGTTTGTCCATATAGAAGATGTCGGCAGTCGGCAGCTTGATCGTCGGCGTCAACTCGGCAAGCTCAGGCTTCGCCGTAACAGGCGTCTGGGCGGCGACCATCACGAACTTCTCGACTTGCGATGGCTGCTTCTCGCTCAGATAGCGCGCGGCCCAGTAAGCGCCGGTGCCATGCCCCAGCACGACGACTTTGCGAGCGCTTTGCTGTTCGGCATAAGCGATGGCCGCGTCGATGCGGGCGAAAATTCGCTCGGCGTCGGCTTTGGCGTGTTCTTCGGTGGTTTCGGCGATAGCCTTGTCGGCCACCTCCGCTTCGCCGCCGGCGGCCTGTTCGATGGGCGCCGCGGTGGTCGAGTCTTTGTTGCCGGTATCAGGCGCTTTGGGCGCTGGCGCCACTTCGACGATACGTGGCGCAATGGCTTCGCTTTGCAGGTCCGGCAAGGTGATACTCAGGCTGCTCCACTCGGCGTCCGGCAATTGGCGGCGCAATGGGCTGATTGCTTGCGGCCAGTCAACGGTTTCACCGGCACCCGGGATGATAATCACCGCACCTTTGGGCTCGGCGGTATTGGCCGGTTTCCACAAGGCGAGAAAGCTGTCGGTACCGGCTTGCAGTTGCTGCTGTTCCTGCGCAGGAATTTTTCGCTCAAGTGCCGTCGATTCTTCCTGGCTACGCTCAAGCAGCGGCTGGCGTTCGACCGGTTTTTCTTCGGCGGGCTTTTCCGCAGTGGCAGGTGCCGGGTCGGCCGCCTCGACGGAAAAGGCGCACGGCAGGATCAGCGACAGGCACAATGCTGGCAGTGCCAGGCGGTAGACAGGGGGCATCGGATATTCCAGGCCAGAAGTTAATTCCGGCAGCCTAATGGGTTGGTCAGTATTTGTCAGTGTGTGAGACTTCGATGATGCATTTTCGCTGCCTGTGGGTTATCGGCTGTTTGTGGTTTCCCTTGATGGGCTGGGCGGCTCCCGCGCCACCGGCGCATGTCGTGTCATTGTCTTCGGCGCAACAGCAATGGCTGGCGCAGCATGAAGAGTTGCGGGTCGGGGTTGTATTGCAAGTGCCCTATGCCCAATACGATCGCCGCTTGCAGCGCCTGTCCGGGGTCAACATCGAGTTGATGAAGTGGCTGGCCAAGTCGCTCAAGGTCGAGCTGAGCTGGCGTAATTATCCTGATCTTGCGCAACTGGAAGCCGCCGCGCGCGAAGGCGATATCGATATCGCGCCGGGACTGACCCAGACTCCCGCCGGTTTACGACTCTGGCAATTTTCCGATCCGTACATGCGGGTGCCGCAACTGGTGGTCAGCGACCAGAAGAGTACGGGGGTGGTGGAGCTGGAAAAACTCGACAGTCAGACCCGCGTCGCCGTGCGCATGCCCAGCGTCACCGCCGATTTCTTGCGTAGTACCTATCCGCATTTGAACCTGCAGGGCGTGCCTCTGGAGCGCCAGGCGCTGCAACTGTTGTTGAGTCAGCAGGCCGGTTACGCGGTGGTCGATGAAGCGCAATTCGGGCGTCTGTCAGCCGAACCCGAGTTTGCCGGGCTGGCCGTGGTGGGCGACATCGGTTTCCCGCAACTGTTGCGAGTGGCCACGCGTCGGGACTGGCCGGAGTTGGCCGGCATCGTCGAAAACGCGCTGCGCGCGATTCCGGCCAAAGACCTCGAGCGACTGCACGATCAATGGCTGCAACCCAAGTACCCGCGGCTGTCCGATTCACCGGTTTTCTGGAAAAACCTATGCCTGCTGTTGCTGGTGTTATTGCTGAGCAGCATGGCCATTGTGTTCTGGCAGCGTCGTCAGCAACACAGTCTGGAGCAACGTTTGCTGGCGGCGCGCGAAGACATTGCCCTGCGCGAGGCCAGCGAAGAAGCCTTGCGTCTCACGCAGTTTTCCATCGATCAAAGCACCGTCGGCATCCTTTGGGTCAACTGGGACAGCCATGTGCGCTACGCCAACCGTGCCGCCGAAAGCATGCTCGGCTATCCGGCGGGCGGGATCATTGATCGACCCTTGATCGATTTCGAGCCCGGTTTGCACATGGACCGCTGGCTGAGCCTGTGGAAACGCGCCCGGGCCAGTGAGGAAGGGCCGCTAAGTTTCGAAACCAATTGTGTGCGGGCCGATGGCAGTATTCTGCCGGCGGATGTCTCGTTGAGCTTCTTGCGTTTTCGCGAGGGCGAATACCTGGTGGTTTACCTCAATGATGTCACCGAGCGTCGTCGCGCCCTGGCCGCCTTGCAGGAAAGCGAAGCGCGGCTGCAGGGCATCGCCGCCAACGTCCCCGGATTGGTCTTTCGTCTGGAGCGCGCACCAGTAACCGGGCAGATCGACTTTGCCTACATCAGTGAAGGCAGCGAGAGCCTGGTGGGCTACTCGCCGGCCACCCTGGCCCAACGGGACAAAGGCCTGCGCAGCCTGGTGCATCCGGATGACAAGGCCAGTTATCACCAGACCCAGGACCATGCACTGGACACCGACAGCGACTGGTCGTGGCAGGGACGGATTCTGACCCGTCAGGGCGAACAACGCTGGGCTGAGATCAAGGCCATTACCCGCCGACTGGAAGACGGCGCCTATGTCTGGGACGGGATCGTCTGGGACATCACCGAGAGCAAGCGCATCGAGCTGGAGCTGGCCAGCTCCCGTGAGCAGTTGCGCGAGTTGTCTGCGCACCTGGAGAGCGTGAGGGAAGAGGAGAAGGCGCGGATTGCCCGGGAAGTTCACGACGAGCTGGGGCAGATGTTGACGGTGTTGAAGCTGGAAACGTCCATGTGCGAGTTGGCGTATGCGCAGCTCGATCCGGGCCTGCACGAGCGCTTGAACAGCATGAAGCGTTTGATCGCGCAGCTGTTTCAACTGGTGCGTGATGTGGCCACGGCGCTGCGGCCACCGATTCTCGATGCCGGGATCGCCTCGGCCATCGAGTGGCAGGCCCGACGGTTCGAGGCGCGCACGCATATTCCGTGTCTGGTACAAGTGCCGGATAACTTGCCGGTGCTCAGCGATGCCAAGGCCATCGGCCTGTTCCGGATCCTTCAGGAGGCGCTGACCAATGTCATGCGCCACGCCCAGGCGCATACTGTTGAACTGACGCTGGCCCTTGAGGGCGATGAGCTTTGTCTGACTGTCAGCGATGATGGCGTAGGATTTGTCGCTGCGCCTGGCAGGCCGACATCCTTCGGCGTGGTTGGCATGCGTGAGCGGGTGTTGATCATGGGCGGGCAATTGTCGCTTGAGAGTGAGCCGGGGGAGGGCACGACCCTGACGGTGCGAGTGCCGCTGGATGAAGCCTGATGGTTTTGTGTTGTTTGAGCTGGCGCCTTTGCAGGCAAGCCTGCGATAGATCTTGGTTCTGACATAAGAAGAATGGAGAAGAACGTGATCCGTGTATTGGTAGCCGAAGACCACACCATCGTTCGCGAAGGCATCAAGCAATTGATCGGCCTGGCCAAGGACTTGCTGGTGGTCGGGGAGGCGAGCAATGGCGAGCAGTTGCTCGATACCTTGCGCCATGTTCCCTGCGAAGTGGTGTTGCTGGACATCTCCATGCCCGGGGTCAACGGCCTGGAGGCGATCCCGCGGATTCGCGCCATGAGCAATCCGCCGGCGATTCTGGTGCTGTCGATGCACGACGAAGCGCAGATGGCCGCTCGGGCGTTGAAGGTCGGCGCTGCGGGTTACGCGACCAAGGACAGTGATCCGGCATTGTTGCTGACGGCGATTCGCAAGGTCGCGGCGGGCGGGCGCTACATCGATCCGGACCTGGCCGACCGCATGGTTTTCGAAGTCGGCCTGACCGACACGCGGCCGCTGCATTCGCTGCTGTCGGAGCGTGAATTCTCGGTATTCGAACGCCTGGCCCAGGGCGCCAACGTAAACGACATCGCCCAGCAACTGGCCTTGAGCAGCAAAACCATCAGTACCCACAAGGCGCGGCTGATGCAGAAACTCAACATCACCTCCCTGGCCGAACTGGTGAAGTACGCGATGGAACACAAACTCCTGTGATCCAGGGTTCACTGTGGATTTTGTAGGAGCGAGGCTTGCCCGCGAAGCTTTTGGCGCCAGTGAGATCGCCGTCGCGGGCCAGCCTCGCACCGACAGAAAGAATATCCATCCCCGCCATCCTTGTAGGGCAATCCCTACCCCCAACCTTCCATCCGGCTGAGGCGATTCTCTCCTGCGCCCCGATTTGCGCGGCTCCCAGCGTCCACTAGGCTTAGTCCACAGCAGTCATCAATAACAAAGGTGTGGGTATGAGCCAGGTTGATTCAAGTGCAGGGGCCAGCGATATTCTGGTCAGCTTTCGTGGAGTGCAAAAGAGCTACGACGGCGAGAACCTGATCGTCAAAGACCTCAACCTGGAAATTCGCAAAGGCGAATTCCTGACCTTGCTCGGGCCGTCCGGTTCCGGCAAAACCACCAGTCTGATGATGCTCGCCGGCTTCGAAACCCCGACCGCCGGGGAGATTCAACTGGCCGGGCGTTCCATCAACAACGTGCCACCGCACAAGCGCGACATCGGCATGGTGTTCCAGAACTACGCGTTGTTTCCGCACATGACCGTGTCCGAGAACCTGGCGTTCCCGCTGACCGTGCGCGGCTTGAACAAAAGCGACGTCAGTGACCGGGTCAAGCGTGTGCTGAGCATGGTTCAGCTCGACACCTTCGCCCAGCGCTATCCGGCGCAACTGTCCGGCGGTCAGCAGCAGCGTGTGGCCCTGGCCCGTGCCCTGGTGTTCGAACCGCAACTGGTGCTGATGGACGAACCCCTCGGCGCACTGGACAAACAACTGCGTGAACACATGCAGATGGAAATCAAACACCTGCACCAGCGCCTCGGCGTGACCGTGGTCTACGTGACCCACGACCAGGGCGAAGCCCTGACCATGTCCGACCGCGTCGCCGTATTCCACCAGGGCGAGATCCAGCAGATCGCGCCACCGCGCACGCTCTACGAAGAGCCGAAAAATACTTTCGTCGCCAACTTCATCGGCGAGAACAACCGCCTCAACGGCCGCTTGCACAGCCACACCGGTGATCGCTGCGTGGTCGAGCTCGGTCGTGGTGAAAAGGTTGAAGCACTGGCGGTCAACGTCGGCAAGACCGGCGAACCCGTCACACTGTCGATTCGTCCGGAGCGCGTGAGCCTCAATGGCTCGAGCGAGTCCTGTGTCAACCGCTTCTCGGGAAGGGTGGCGGAATTCATCTATCTGGGCGACCACGTCCGGGTTCGCCTGGAAGTCTGCGGCAAGACCGACTTCTTCGTGAAACAACCGATTGCCGAGCTCGATCCTGCGCTGGCTGTCGGCGACGTGGTACCGCTTGGCTGGCAGGTCGAACACGTTCGCGCGCTCGACCCACTTCTAGAGGCGCATTGATCGCCCCCTGCTTCACCAACACCAACCCTGCACGTGGAGAGAACAATAAATGTTGAGATCCCTGAAATTCACCGCCCTGGTCGTCGGCATGATCGGCGCGGCGCACGCGATGGCGGCTGGCCCGGACCTGACCGTGGTGTCCTTTGGCGGGGCGAACAAGGCGGCGCAGGTCAAAGCCTTCTACGCACCATGGGAAGCGGCGGGCCACGGCAAAATCGTCGCTGGCGAATACAACGGCGAAATGGCCAAGGTCAAAGCCATGGTCGACACCAAGAGCGTGTCCTGGGACCTGGTGGAAGTTGAATCGCCGGAACTGTCCCGTGGTTGCGACGAAGACATGTTCGAGCAGCTTGATCCGAAGCTGTTCGGCAAGTCTGAAGACTACGTCAAAGGCGCTATCCAGCCTTGCGGCGTGGGCTTCTTCGTGTGGTCGACCGTGCTGGCCTACAACGCCGACAAGCTGAAAACCGCTCCGACCAGTTGGGCTGATTTCTGGGACACCAAGAAATTCCCGGGCAAGCGCGGCCTGCGTAAAGGCGCCAAGTACACCCTGGAATTCGCACTGATGGCTGACGGCGTTGCGCCGAAAGACGTCTACAAAGTGCTGGCCGGCAAAGATGGCCAGGACCGCGCGTTCAAGAAACTCGATGAACTCAAGCCAAGCATCCAGTGGTGGGAAGCCGGCGCACAACCGCCGCAATACCTCGCCTCCGGTGACGTGGTCATGAGCTCGGCCTACAACGGCCGGATCGCCGCGGTACAAAAAGAAAGCAACCTGAAAGTGGTGTGGAACGGCGGCATCTACGACTTCGACGCGTGGGCGATTCCAAAAGGTCTGGACAAGACCCGTGCCGAAGCTGCGAAGAAATTCATCGCCTTCTCGGTACAGCCGCAACAGCAGAAGACCTACTCGGAAAACATCGCCTACGGCCCGGCCAACACCCAGGCAGTGCCATTGCTGTCCAAGGATGTCCTGAAAGACATGCCGACCACCCCGGAAAACATCGCCAACCAGGTGCAGATCGACGTCAGCTTCTGGGCTGACAACGGCGAGCAACTGGAGCAGCGCTTCAATTCCTGGGCTGCCAAGTAACCACAACACTGTGGGCTTGCCTCTCCTACAGGGGCTGATGTGTAGCTAACAAGAACAGAGGTGGCCTCCCAGTTATGGAGTGCCACCCTCTGTAACGATCAAAGATTTCCGGAGTACGCCATGGCTATCGCCGTTCCCGTGAACGCGGGCACCGACCCCACCTTGAAGCAGCGGCTAAAGCACGCCGAGCGAATCAACCGCTGGAAAGCACAAGCCTTGATCGCGCCGTTGGTGCTGTTTCTGTTGCTGGTGTTCCTGGTGCCGATCGTGGCGCTGCTCTACAAAAGCGTCGGTAACCCGGAAGTGGTCGGCGTGATGCCGCGCACTGTGGCAGCCATCGCCAGTTGGGATGGCCGAGGCCTGCCGGCAGAGCCTGTGTACAAGGCCGCCAGCGAAGACCTCGCCGAAGCCCGCAAGAATCAGACCTTGGGTGATTTGTCCAAGCGCTTGAACATGGAGTTGGCCGGCTACCGCAGCCTGCTGACCAAAACCGCGCGCGCCTTGCCGTTCGCCACGGAGCCTGCTTCTTATAAAGAAGCGCTGGAAGGACTCGACGAACGCTGGGGCGATCCGGCCTATTGGCAGGTGGTGCGCCGCAACACCAGTGGCGTGACGCCTTATTACCTGCTGGCCGCCGTCGATCACCGTATCGACGACCTCGGCGAACTGGCCCGGGCCACTCCCGATCAGGCGATCTACCTCGACATCTTTGCCCGTACGTTCTGGATGGGCCTGATCATCACCATGATCTGCCTGGTGCTTGCTTATCCGCTGGCCTACCTGCTGGCGAACCTGCCCTCGCGCCAAAGCAACCTGCTGATGATTCTGGTGCTGTTGCCGTTCTGGACCTCGATTCTGGTGCGGGTCGCGGCGTGGATCGTGTTGCTGCAATCGGGCGGCTTGATCAACAGCGGCCTGATGGCCATGGGCGTCATCGATAAGCCGCTGGAACTGGTGTTCAACCGCACCGGGGTCTACATCTCGATGGTGCACATCCTGCTGCCGTTCATGATTCTGCCGATCTACAGCGTGATGAAAGGTATCTCGCCGACTTACATGCGTGCGGCGATTTCCCTGGGCTGCCACCCGTTCGCCAGTTTCTGGCGGGTGTACTTCCCGCAGACCTATGCCGGTGTTGGCGCCGGTTGCCTGTTGGTGTTCATCCTCGCCATCGGCTACTACATCACCCCGGCGTTGCTGGGCAGCCCGAACGATCAGATGGTCAGTTACTTCGTCGCCTTCTACACCAACACCAGCATCAACTGGGGCATGGCGACCGCGCTCGGTGGACTGTTGCTGCTGGCGACCGTGGTGCTTTATCTGATTTACAGCTGGCTGGTGGGCGCCAGTCGCCTGCGCCTGAGCTAAGGGGAGAGTGAAATGCTGAGTCCTTATATGTCGCCCATCGAACGGGTGTGGTTCTACAGCTTGCGGATTCTCTGCGGCTTGATTTTGTTGTTCCTGATCTTGCCGGTGCTGGTGATCATTCCGCTGTCGTTCAACTCAGGGAGTTTTCTGGTCTACCCGCTGCAAGGCTTCTCGCTGCACTGGTATCAGGACTTCTTTGCCTCGGCGGAATGGATGCGTTCGTTGAAGAACAGCATGATCGTGGCTCCGGCAGCGACCGTGCTGGCGATGATCTTCGGTACGCTGGCGGCGATCGGCCTGACCCGTGGCGACTTCCCGGGCAAGGCGCTGGTGATGGCGCTGGTGATTTCGCCGATGGTGGTGCCGGTGGTGATCATTGGTGTGGCCAGTTACCTGACCTTCGCGCCACTGGGGTTCGGCAACAGCTATACCTCGTTGATCGTGGTGCACGCCGTGCTGGGCGTGCCGTTCGTGATCATCACGGTATCGGCGACCTTGCAGGGGTTCAACCAGAACCTGGTGCGGGCCGCGGCCAGCCTGGGAGCTTCGCCGCTGACGACGTTCCGCCGGGTGACCTTGCCGTTGATTGCGCCGGGGGTGATTTCCGGTGCGCTGTTTGCCTTCGCTACCTCGTTCGATGAAGTGGTGGTGACGCTGTTCCTCGCCGGTCCCGAACAAGCGACCTTGCCTCGGCAGATGTTCAGCGGCATCCGCGAAAACCTCAGCCCGACAATCGCCGCTGCCGCGACGCTGCTGATCGCATTCTCGGTGATCCTGTTGCTGACCCTGGAATGGCTGCGTGGGCGCAGCGAAAAACTGCGCACCGCCCAAGCCTGACGCCAACTGTGATCGTTCCCGCGCGAGCGTGGGAACGATCGACAGAAGCACCTCGATCATTCACCAACTTAATAGCAGACAAACCCCAATCCCCAGCTACTATTGTGCCCAGCTCCCCTATCTATAAGAGGCTGCGCACATGAGTCTTTCCTCTTTCAAAATCGCTCACAAACTGATCACCGGCGCAGGTGCCATCGAGCAACTGGCGGCCGAGCTCACACGTCTGGACATCGACAACCCGCTGATCGTCACCGATGCCGCGCTGGTCAAGTCCGGCACGGTGGAGCTGGCGCTGGCGCAGCTGGGCGAGCGCAGTTATGAGATTTTCGACCGGGTGTTGCCGGACCCGGAAATCGCCATCGTCGAAGATTGCATGCGGGTTTACCGTGAGGGTGGGCATGACGGGCTGATCGGCCTCGGCGGCGGCAGTGCCATCGATATCGCCAAGAGTGTTGCCGCCTATGCCGGTTATCACGGTGCGCTGGAGGATTTGTTCGGCATCGATCAGGTGCCGCGCAAAGGCCCGCCGCTGATCGCCATCCCGACCACCGCCGGCACCGGTTCGGAAGTGACCAACGTGGCCATCCTCTCCGACAAGGTCGCGCAGCTGAAGATGGGCATCATCAGCGATTACCTGTTGCCGGACGTGGCGCTGGTCAGCCCGCAAATGACCCTGACCTGCCCGCGCAGTGTCACCGCCGCCAGTGGCGTCGATGCGCTGGTGCACGCCATCGAGTCCTACCTGTCGCTCAACGCCTCGCCCATCACCGATGCCTTGGCCATTGGCGCGATCAAGCTGATTACCAAGGCGCTGCCCAAGGCTTACGCCAATCCCGCCCACCTGCAAGCCCGCGAAGACATGGCCACCGCCAGCCTGATGGCCGGCATGGCGTTCGGCAATGCCGGGGTCGGTGCGGTGCATGCGTTGGCGTATCCGCTGGGTGGGCGTTTCAACATTGCCCATGGTGTCAGCAATGCCTTGCTGCTGCCGTATGTCATGACCTGGAACAAGATGGCCTGCGTGGAACGCATGCAGGATATTGCCGAGGCCATGGGGGTGAAGACCGCTCATCTGAGCGCCAGTGAGGCGGCGGATAAAGCCGTGGAGGCGATGACCGAGCTGTGCGCCGCCGTGGAGATCCCGCGAGGTCTGCGCAGTTTCGGGGTGCCCGAGGAGGCGATCCCGGCCATGGCCGTGGAAGCCGCTGGCACCGAACGCCTGATGCGCAACAATCCGCGCAAGTTGAGCGCCACCGATATCGAGAAGATCTACCGAGCGGCCTACTAGGACTTGCCCCAATCATCGCAGCACGGTGCGCGCGTCAAAGCATGAGGTATACAATGCGCGCCATCGTGATTCTGCTCAGAAAAGGTGCGTCATGCAGCCCTTCGTTATTGCTCCGTCGATTCTCTCCGCCGACTTCGCCCGCCTGGGCGAGGAAGTGGACAACGTCCTGGCCGCCGGCGCCGACTTCGTGCACTTCGATGTCATGGACAACCACTACGTGCCGAACCTGACCATCGGCCCGATGGTCTGCTCCGCGCTGCGCAAGTACGGCGTGACCGCGCCGATCGACGCGCACCTGATGGTCAGCCCGGTGGACCGCATCGTCGGTGACTTCATCGAAGCCGGTGCGACCTACATCACCTTCCACCCGGAAGCCACGCTGCACGTCGACCGTTCCCTGCAACTGATCCGCGAAGGCGGCTGCAAGGCGGGCCTGGTGTTCAACCCGGCGACCCCGCTGGACGTGCTCAAGTACGTGATGGACAAGGTCGACATGATCCTGCTGATGAGCGTCAACCCGGGCTTCGGCGGGCAGAAGTTCATTCCAGCCACCCTCGACAAGCTGCGTGAGGCTCGGGCGCTGATCGATGCTTCCGGACGTGACATTCGCCTGGAAATCGACGGCGGGGTGAACGTGAACAACATTCGCGAAATCGCCGCTGCGGGCGCCGACACTTTCGTGGCCGGCTCGGCGATCTTCAATGCGCCGAACTACCAGGAAGTGATTGAAAAAATGCGCTCCGAACTGGCGCTGGCTCGCCCATGAGCGGTTTTGAGCAGCTGTTCCCGGGGCGTCTGCCGCGGCTGGTGATGTTCGATCTGGATGGCACGCTGGTCGATTCGGTCCCTGACCTCGCAGCGGCTGTGGATAACATGCTGCTCAAACTCGGGCGTGACCCGGTCGGCATCGAACCGGTGCGTGAGTGGGTCGGCAACGGCGCGCCGGTGCTGGTGCGCCGTGCACTGGCCGGCGGCATCGATCATTCATCGGTCGATGATGGCGAAGCCGAGGGTGCATTGCAGATTTTCATGGAGGCCTACGGTGAGGGGCATGAGCTGACCGTGGTCTATCCCGGTGTGCGCGACACCCTGAAATGGCTGCACAAGCAGGGCGTGGCGATGGCGCTGATCACCAACAAGCCGGAGCGCTTCGTCGCGCCGTTGCTGGATCAGATGAAGATCGGCCGTTACTTCAAATGGATCATCGGTGGCGACACCCTGCCACAACAGAAACCTGATCCGGCTGCGCTGTTTTTTGTGATGAAAATGGCCAACATTCCGGCGTCGCAATCATTGTTCGTCGGCGACTCGCGTAGCGATGTGCTGGCGGCGAAAGCGGCGGGGGTCAAATGCGTGGCCCTCAGTTACGGTTATAACCACGGTCGGCCGATTGCCGAAGAGTCGCCGGCGCTGGTGATCGATGATCTGCGCAAACTAATTCCCGGTTGCCTGGATCCGGCCGCTGAGATAACGTTGCCCGACGCTGTTCAACCCCCTGCTGGAAACGCCATCGTGGTGGTCACTCGCAAACTCTGGATGAAAGTCATCAAGGCCCTGGCCCGCTGGCGTTGGCGCGCCTGACTTGTTCCTGGCCGGCGTACCGGCGCGTTTGCATACCTGACCGTTAGACCCTCAAGCCACGAGGCACCTCATGATCCGCGAAGAATTCCTGCGTTTGGCCGCTGCCGGCTACAACCGCATCCCGCTTGCCTGCGAAACCCTGGCCGACTTCGACACGCCGCTGTCGATCTACCTGAAACTGGCCGACGAGCCGAACTCCTATCTGCTGGAATCGGTGCAGGGCGGCGAGAAGTGGGGCCGCTACTCGATCATCGGCCTGCCGTGCCGCACCGTATTGCGGGTTCACGATCACCACGTCAGCGTGACCCACGACGGCGTCGAGATCGAAAGCCACGACGTTGAAGACCCACTGGCCTTCGTCGAAGCCTTCAAGGCGCGCTATAACGTGCCGACCATTGCCGGTCTGCCGCGCTTCAACGGCGGTCTGGTCGGTTACTTCGGTTACGACTGCGTGCGTTATGTGGAGAAGCGTCTGGGCAAATGCCCGAACCCGGATCCGCTGGGCGTGCCGGACATTCTGCTGATGGTGTCCGATGCGGTGGTGGTGTTCGACAACCTCGCCGGCAAGATGCACGCGATTGTCCTGGCCGATCCGTCGCAGGAAGATGCCTTCGAACAAGGTCAGGCGCGTCTGCAAGCGCTGCTGGAACAACTCCGTCAGCCAATCACTCCGCGCCGTGGCCTGGACTTCAGCAAGCAGCAATCGGCCGATCCAGTGTTTCGTTCGAGTTTCACCCAGGACGATTACGAGAAAGCCGTCGACACCATCAAGGAATACATCCTGGCCGGTGACTGCATGCAGGTCGTGCCGTCCCAGCGCATGTCGATCGACTTCAAGGCTGCGCCTATCGATCTTTACCGGGCGCTGCGTTGCTTCAACCCGACGCCGTATATGTACTTCTTCAACTTCGGCGACTTCCACGTCGTCGGCAGTTCGCCGGAAGTGCTGGTGCGGGTCGAAGACAACCTGATCACCGTGCGCCCGATTGCTGGCACTCGCCCACGCGGGGCCAACGAAGAGGCGGACCTGGCGCTGGAAAAAGACCTGCTGTCGGACGACAAGGAAATCGCCGAGCACTTGATGCTGATCGATCTGGGCCGCAACGATACTGGGCGCGTCTCGGAAATCGGCTCGGTGAAGCTCACCGAGAAGATGGTCATCGAGCGTTATTCCAACGTGATGCACATCGTGTCTAACGTCACCGGCCAATTGAAGGCCGGGCTGACAGCGATGGACGCACTGCGGGCGATCCTGCCGGCCGGCACCTTGTCCGGCGCACCGAAGATTCGCGCGATGGAAATCATCGACGAGCTGGAACCGGTCAAGCGGGGCGTCTATGGCGGCGCGGTCGGTTACTTCGCCTGGAACGGCAACATGGACACCGCGATTGCGATTCGCACCGCCGTGATCAAGAACGGTGAACTGCATGTGCAGGCCGGTGGCGGCATCGTCGCCGACTCGGTACCGGCGCTGGAATGGGAAGAAACCCTGAACAAGCGTCGCGCGATGTTCCGCGCCGTGGCCCTGGCCGAACAAACCCCGGAAAACTGATCCACATAGAAAACGCGGTGCCTGCGAGGGCGCCGCGTTTTTTTATGCCTGTCATTCCCCTTTTAATCTTTTGATCTTGTGCTTCGGCCGCTCTCGACACCGCCAAAAAACTTCCAGCTTTTTGCCATCTGTCGCTAACCCTTCGATTGTTTCGCGAGCTGTCGCTCCGGCCATATTGCACGCTCTGCCCAGCTACGTTACTGTGCCCAGACGTATGAATGAGACCTTTCCCGTGTTGATCGTCAGCAAACTCCTGGATCAAGTCATCAAGGCACACGCCCGTTGGCGTTGGCGCGCCTGAATCTTTTCTGCCGGCCTGGCCGGACCTGTACCGCTTTGCCTTCTTTACCTGTACGAAATGCCGCTTTGCTGGTGCCACTCCAGCACCCGTCAAAGCGCAGCGCACTGCGGGTAAATCATTCGAAGGCCGTATTAAAAGTCAGTGAATTCAAGAGGTTCTTAACGCCATGTTGCTGATGATCGATAACTACGACTCTTTTACTTACAACGTTGTGCAATACCTCGGCGAGCTAGGCTCCGAGGTCAAAGTCGTGCGCAACGATGAACTCACCATTGCCGAAATCGAAGCCCTCAAGCCTGAGCGCATCGTCGTGTCTCCCGGTCCTTGCACCCCGACCGAAGCCGGTATTTCCATCGAAGCGATCAAATACTTCGCCGGCAAGCTGCCGATTCTCGGCGTTTGCCTCGGGCACCAATCCATCGGCCAGGCGTTTGGCGGCGATGTGGTCCGTGCCCGTCAGGTCATGCACGGAAAGACCAGCCCGGTATTTCACGAGGACAAGGGCGTATTCGAAGGTCTGAATCGCCCGTTGACGGTCACCCGCTACCATTCGCTGATCGTCAAGCGCGAAACCCTGCCCGATTGCCTGGAGCTGACTGCCTGGACCCAGCTCGAAGACGGCTCGGTGGATGAGATCATGGGCCTGCGTCACAAGACGCTGAACATCGAGGGTGTGCAATTCCACCCCGAGTCTATCCTCACCGAACAGGGGCACGAGCTGTTCGCCAACTTCCTCAAACAAACTGGCGGCACGCGCTAAGGACTTTCCATGGATATCAAGACAGCCCTGAGCCGTATCGTCGGCCACCTCGACCTCAGTACCGATGAAATGCGTGATGTCATGCGCGAAATCATGACCGGGCAATGCACGGACGCACAGATTGGTGCGTTCATGATGGCCATGCGCATGAAGAGCGAAAGCATCGACGAGATCGTCGGCGCCGTGACGGCGATGCGCGAGTTGGCGGACAAGGTCGAACTCAACACCCTCGACGGCGTGGTCGATGTGGTCGGCACCGGCGGCGACGGGGCCAATATCTTCAACGTCTCGACTGCTTCCTCATTCGTGGTCGCAGCGGCTGGTTGCACCGTGGCCAAGCACGGTAACCGTGCAGTGTCGGGCAAAAGCGGCAGCGCCGATTTGCTGGAAGCAGCCGGTATCTACCTGAACCTGACCCCGGTTCAGGTTGCACGCTGCATCGACAACGTCGGTATCGGTTTCATGTTTGCCCAGACTCATCACAGCGCCATGAAGCACGCCGCCGGTCCGCGCCGCGAGCTGGGCTTGCGCACCTTGTTCAACATGCTCGGCCCGCTTACGAATCCGGCCGGTGTGAAACACCAGGTGGTGGGTGTGTTCAGTCAGGCGTTGTGCCGGCCATTGGCCGAAGTCTTGCAGCGCTTGGGCAGTAAGCACGTGCTGGTGGTGCACTCCAAGGATGGCCTGGACGAGTTCAGCCTGGCGGCCCCGACCTTTGTCGCGGAGTTGAAGAATGACCAGATCACCGAGTATTGGGTCGAGCCCGAAGATCTGGGGATGAAGAGCCAGAGCCTGCACGGTCTGTCGGTGGAAAGCCCGGCGGCTTCCCTGGAACTGATTCGCGATGCCTTGGGCAAGCGCAAGACCGAGAACGGTCAGAAAGCCGCCGAGATGATCGTGCTCAATGCCGGCGCCGCGCTGTACGCCGCCGACCATGCCAGCAGTTTGAAAGAAGGCGTTGCCCTGGCGCACGATGCGCTGCACACAGGCCTCGCTCGGGAAAAACTTGAGGAGTTGGGTGCATTTACCGCGGTATTCAAAGTGGAGAATGAGGGATGAGTGTACCGACGGTTCTGGAAAAAATTCTGGCCCGCAAAGTCCAGGAAGTCGCCGAGCGTAGCGCTCGTGTGAGCCTGGCAGAGCTGGAAAACCTGGCCAAGGCGGCCGATGCACCCCGTGGTTTCGCCAAGGCATTGATCGATCAGGCCAAGAAGAAACAGCCGGCGGTGATTGCTGAAATCAAGAAAGCTTCGCCAAGCAAGGGCGTGATTCGCGAGAACTTCGTGCCTGCGGACATTGCCAGGAGTTACGAGAAGGGCGGGGCTACTTGCCTGTCGGTGCTCACCGACATCGACTACTTCCAGGGTGCGGATGCGTATCTGCAACAAGCCCGGGCGGCGTGCAAGCTGCCGGTGATCCGCAAAGACTTCATGATCGATCCGTACCAGATCATCGAGTCCCGCGCCCTGGGCGCTGATTGCGTGCTGTTGATCGTCTCCGCACTGGATGACGTGAAAATGGCCGAGCTGGCGGCCGTGGCCAAAAGTGTCGGCCTCGATGTGCTGGTGGAAGTCCACGATGGCGACGAGCTGGAGCGGGCCTTGAAAACCCTCGACACGCCGCTGGTGGGCGTGAACAACCGCAACCTGCACACCTTCGAGGTCAGCCTGGAAACCACCCTCGACTTGTTGCCGCGTATTCCGCGTAATCGTCTGGTGGTCACCGAGAGTGGCATTCTTAACCGCGCCGATGTCGAGCTGATGGAAATCAGCGACGTGTATGCGTTCCTGGTCGGCGAAGCGTTCATGCGCGCCGAAAGCCCGGGTACTGAACTGCAGCGCCTGTTCTTTCCTGAGCGCGGTGTTCCAGTGAGCGGCTCTACGCTCGACTGAACACATTTTCGCAGGCAACCCGATCCCCTGTGGGAGCGGGTTTGCCCGCGAGTAGGTCATCAAGCCCCCCAAAGACTTCATGTCTTACGGAGTCGTCCATGTCCCAGCCAACCTCTCTGACCATCGAAGCCGGCCTGCTCGCCGAACAGGACCTGTTGGCCCATGTGTGCACCGGTGATTCGGAGTTCGGCTTGCTGTTCTGGCAACCCACAGACCAGGCATTGGTCATGCCGCGCCGCTTGAATCGCTTGCCGGGTTTCGAGGCAGCGTGCGAGATATCAGCCGCTGCCGGTTGGCCGGTACTGCTGCGCGAAACCGGCGGCGAGCCGGTGCCGCAATCGGCATCGACCCTCAACATCGCGCTGGTCTACGCGCCACCGCGTAGCGAGGGCGACCAGAACCGGATCGAAACCGCCTATCGCCGACTCTGTGACCCGATTTGCCAGCTGCTTGACGAGTTGGGTGGTGTGTCGTCCCTGGGCGAAATTGAAGGCGCGTTCTGCGATGGCCGTTTCAACGTCAACCTCGATGGTCGCAAGATGGTCGGTACCGCTCAGCGCTGGCGGCAGAGCAAGGGCGGTCAGCGTCCGGTCGGGCTGGTGCACGGGGCGATGCTGATCGATAACGAGCGAGAGTCAATGGTCGCGGCGGTCAATCGTTTCAACGAAGCCTGCGGTCTGGAACAGCGGGTTCGCGCAGAAAGCCACATTGCCCTGCATGAAAAATTTGCCGCTCCTGATGCACTGGAACGGCTCGATGCGTTGTATCGCCAAATACTGGCAGAAGTGCTCGGGGCTTAAGTGTTCCAGGCTTCGGTTTTCAGAGCCTAGCGCGTACCGAAGACCACCATGGTCTTGCCTTTGACGTCGACCAGGTTGCGTTCTTCCAGATCCTTGAGCACGCGGCCGACCATCTCACGGGAACAACCGACAATCCGGCCGATCTCCTGGCGGGTCACCTTGATCTGCATGCCATCCGGGTGGGTCATGGCGTCTGGCTGCTTGCACAGCTCCAGCAGGCAGCGCGCCACGCGGCCGGTCACGTCGAAGAATGCAAGGTCGCCGACCTTGCGCGTGGTATTGCGCAGGCGTTGTGCGATTTGTCCGCTGAGCACGTAAAGAATGTCTGGATCCTGTTGAGACAACTCGCGGAATTTCGCGTAGCTGATTTCCGCGACTTCGCATTCGACTTTGGCGCGAACCCAGGCGCTGCGCTCCTGTTCCAGTCCTGCTTGCTCGAACAGACCCAGTTCACCGAAGAAGTCGCCGGAGTTGAGGTAGGCAATGATCATTTCACGGCCGTCGTCATCCTCGATCAGGATGGTCACCGAACCCTTGATGATGAAGAACAACGTGTCCGAGCGGTCGCCGGCACAAATGATGTTGCTCTTGGCGGCATAGCGACGGCGCTGGCAGTGCATCAACAGTTTGTCGAGGTTCTTGATTTTGGATATGGGGGTAATAGCAACCATGGTTGTATCCCGAAAAGACTGCACGGTGTGTTTGTTTTTTGTAGGGGGCTGGTGAAGCCTGGATTTTTTTGTTCGCTACAAGGCTGGCTAAGCGCCAGTGAATTGGCGTCAGCTTAACAGACACATTCCTTCAAGATTCGAGAATTTACCTACGACCCATACGGTTATGTCCTAGGAAGGCGAAGCGCTGCCAATCAAGGGCCCTGTGCTAAGCTGGCGACCCTTTTTTATACAGTGGAGTCTTGGCGATGAAGGCACGCATCCAATGGGCAGGCGAAGCCATGTTCCTCGGTGAATCCGGCAGCGGTCATGTCGTGGTCATGGACGGTCCGCCCGATGCCGGCGGTCGCAACCTGGGTGTCCGCCCGATGGAAATGCTCCTGCTGGGTGTTGGCGGTTGCAGCAATTTCGATGTGGTCAGCATCCTCAAGAAGTCGCGTCAGGCCGTCGAAAGCTGCGAAGCCTTCCTCGAAGCCGAGCGTGCGACCGAAGATCCGAAGGTGTTCACCAAGATCCACATGCACTTCGTGGTCAAGGGACGCGGGCTGAAAGAAGCCCAGGTCAAGCGCGCCATCGAGCTGTCGGCCGAGAAGTACTGCTCGGCCTCGATCATGCTCGGCGCGGCTGGCGTGGCGATTACCCACGACTACGAGATTATCGAGCTCGGTTGAATCGACATTCAACTATCATAAAAGCGGTGCAGACTCTGGTGATCCATAGCTGACGTCTGCATAATGCGCCACTTTTTTCAGGGCAGTGATCGGTCACCCGACAGGTCGCTTGCCTGAACAGACAACCAAAATCGCCATCGCGAAGAGGTGTTAACCGTCCTACGCAGGTGCGTCGTTCGCATCTGACGGGCATGCTTGATCACGCGGCCAGCCCGCAATACATAGAGAGTTTTTAACGGTGAAAAGCAAACTCAAGCTCCACGGGTTCAATAACCTGACAAAGACCTTGAGCTTCAACATCTATGACATCTGCTACGCGGAAACCCCGCAAGACCAGCAGGCTTACGTCGAGTACATCAATAAAGAGTACAACGCCAAGCGCCTGACGCAGATCCTCACAGAAGTTGTCGATATCATTGGTGCCAATATCCTGAACATCGCCAGTCAGGACTATGAACCCCAGGGCGCCAGCGTCACGATTCTGATCTCTGAAGAGCCGGTAACCCCCACCGACAGTCAGATTGAAGAGTCTCCGGGCCCGTTGCCCGAAATCATCCTGGCCCACCTCGACAAGAGCCACATCACGGTGCACACCTACCCGGAAATCCATCCGGTGGACGGTATCGCGACGTTCCGTGTGGACATCGACGTGTCGACCTGTGGCGTCATTTCACCGCTCAAGGCGCTCAATTTTCTGATTCACCAGTTCGATTCGGATATCGTGACTGTGGATTACCGCGTGCGCGGCTTCACCCGTGACGTTGAAGGCAAGAAACACTTCATCGACCACGAGATCAACTCGATCCAGAACTATCTCTCCGAAGACACCCGCGACGCGTACCAGATGACCGACGTGAACGTGTATCAGGAAAACCTGTTCCACACCAAAATGCTGTTGAAGAACTTCGAACTGGATAACTACCTGTTCGGCGACGCCACCAGCAACCTGTCCTCTGAGCAGCGTGCCCAGGTGACTGAGCGTGTAAAACACGAAATGCTTGAAATCTTCTACGCGCGCAACATGCCGAGCTGAGAGTTCCGAGTACAAAAAAAGGCGACTACCGCAAGGTAGTCGCCTTTTTCATTGCTGTTGTCCGCGAAGAGTCCCGATCAAACAACGCAACCGTCAGATCCGATATGTGCTCTTGGTCATCACCTTGGCCAGCAGACTCATCCCGAACTTCACCGGCGCAGGAAAACGAAACCCTCCAGCATCCAGCGCACTTTCGGCATGATGTTCTTCATCAATGCGCATCTGCTCAAGGATCGCCCGGGATTTTTCGTCCTCGGCGGGCAGTTGTTCAAGGTGTTCGTTCAGGTGTTTGCAAACCTGATGCTCGGTGGCGGCAACGAAACCCAGGCTGACTTTGTCGCTGATCAACCCGGCCACCGCGCCAATCCCGAACGACATTCCGTAGAACAGCGGATTGAGAATGCTGGTGTGGCTGCCCAACTGGTGGATGCGCTGTTCGCACCAGACCAGATGATCGATTTCTTCTTCGGCGGCATGTTCCATGGCAGCGCGCACTTGCGGCAACTTGGCGGTCAGGGCTTGACCTTGATACAGCGCCTGGGCACAGACTTCGCCGGTATGGTTGATGCGCATCAAACCGGCGACGTGCCGGGTGTCCTCGTCGTTCATTTGCGCATCCGGCTGCACGATGGCAGGCGACGGACGGTAGGGCTGACCGCTGAAGGGCAACAAAGTACGCATCGCGGCATCGGCTTGCAGCAGAAGACGGTCAATTGGCGAATAGTGACGTTGGGTAGTCATGCTGACCTCCGGGAAGAATCTCGGCGGCCAGTTTAACCCAATCGGCCGGGGAGGGTTTGCGCTGGGTCATCTGTGGCGAGGGAGCAAGCGCCCTCGCCACATAAACCGGTACTGCTTGCAATTAGCCCGGAGGCCAGTGCATCTGGCGCTGACCCAGCACGTGCATATGAATGTGATAAACGGTCTGCCCGCCCAATTCATTGCAGTTCATGACCACCCGGAAACCTTCTTCACAGCCCAGTTCCAGAGCCAGACGCTGCGCGGTGAACAGAATATGCCCGGCCAGAGCCTTATCGTCCTCGGTGAGATCGTTAAGGGTGCGCACCGGTTTCTTCGGGACCACCAGGAAATGCACGGGGGCCTGTGGGGCGATGTCGTGGAAGGCCAGTACCTGGTCGTCCTCGTAAATGATCTTCGCCGGGATTTCCCGGTTGATGATCTTGGTGAACAGAGTATCCACAGCTGTTTTCTCCGTTGTTTGGCTGGCTTGAGTGTACGCATGGGCCCTGCCTGAGCCCAGTTTTTTACCTTGAAGGCTGGTCAGCGCGGGCAGTACGCCTTATTGACCATGCCCGCGATTGTCCGGGTCAGCCAGCGCGAGCCGAGCCGTGGCAAGAAGGCGAACCAGCGATTCAGGCGACCGGGGATGATAATGGCGCGATTTTTCTCCAGGGCGCGCACGGTGTAGAGCGCGACTTCCTCTGGGCTCATCAGCAATTTGCTCTCGCCCAGCTTGTCGGTGTTCAGTTGCGCGGTGCGAAAAAACGCCGTGCGGGTCGGGCCGGGGCAGAGCACCGACACCTTGACCGCGCATTTTTTCAGTTCGACGCGCAAGCCTTCGGAGAAATTCAGCACATAAGCCTTGCTGGCGTAATAAGTGCTCATCCAGGGGCCGGGATGGAACGCCGCAACCGAGGCGACGTTCAGAATCTGCCCGCCGCCCTGCAAGGCCATGCTGTTACCAATGGCATGACACAAGCGAGTGAGGGCCAGGATGTTCACTTCGATCAGGTCCTGCTCGGTCATCCAGTCCTGGGCCAGGAATGGGCCACAGGTACCGATGCCGGCGCAGTTGACCAGCAGATCGATTTGCCGCTCACCTTCCTCCAGCTCCAGTAGAAATCCGGACAGGCGCAACGGTTCACCCAGGTCACAGGCACGAAACAAAACTTCCACGCCAAAACGTTGAGTCAGTTCAATCGCAATACTTTCCAGCTGATCACGCTGTCGGGCCACCAATAGCAGGCTGCGGCCGCGCCGGGCCAGCGCTTCGGCCATTGCCAGGCCGATGCCGCTGGAAGCGCCAGTGATCAGAGCGTAACGGGTCATGCAGTTCTCCATCGCAACAGCTCCGCGCCAGCGACGCAGGTGTCACGGGCGGGGAGCGCTGTTCATTCTTTTGCAGAGTCTACAGGGGGCTGGGCCGCTTCGGCTGCATCGTCGGTTGAATCTGCTGCCGAGTCGACTTCGACGGGCGCAGCTTCGACTTCATCGGTGGTCACGGAGCTGCTTTGATAGGCGCTATCAGTGGCGCTTTCGTACTCATCCTGAATTGCCGTGAGACCTCCGGTCAGCCCGCCAACGAACATGATCGCAATAAACACCAGCCACAATGAAGCCAGTACCCTGACTGCATTGCTGTTGGGCGGCGGCGGTGCGCCATATCGATTGGCAGTGTTGTTACCCGGCACGATCATTATCACGAACGGGAAAGCGCCCCCCACGAACGGCACAAGGTTCAACAGCCAGAGCCATCCAGACCAGCCGATATCGTGCAGGCGCTGCACACTGAACTGAATGCTGATGAACGCGAGTATCACGATCAGAATAACGGCCAGCAGACCCGCGACAATCAGGCCGGCAGTCGAGTTGGTGCTGATGAGGCCGAAGCCGAAAATGGCCAGCACCGAGCCAATGCCCAACGTCACCAGCGTCAGAGCCATTGTCCAGGCCAGAAAGCGCAGTCGGCCGATGCGGCCACTGAAACTGAATGCCTTGAGTGTGGCGAACTCCGGCAGCGCTTCGCCGACCGTGGCGCGTGGCGGAGCGTAGGGGGAATCGGGCTCTGCCGATGGCGGTGGGCTGACGTGAACGTCGGACAGGTTCAGCTCGATCGAGGGTTCGGCTTCGATTCGGGCATCGATGCCGGTTTTCGTCAGCGCCTGAAGATAAGTTTGCGCGTCGGCGTGTGACAGTTCGCGTTTGAGCGCAACCGTCCGGCCACTGAACAGGCGTTCGATGGCTGCGACATCGCTTTTGAACAGCTCGGCGAGATTGAGCTTGGCGGTGGTGGCATCAACACCGGGCAGCAAAGCACCATCGAAGACGATCTTGAAACGGTTTTCGCTCATGGCCGAGGCATCCTTGTCGCGAGAGTTGTAATGGAAAGTGTAACAAGAGGGAGTTTAAGGCCGGCCGGGTTGGGCTGGCCAAACTTTCCTGTCAGCGCGGCCAGCGCTTGGGCAGTGCTGCCGCCAGTTCCAGCGCCTTGCGGTATTCGGTGCCGAGACGTTCGACCAGTTGATCGACACTCGGCAGATCCTCGATCTCCCCGACACCCTGGCCCGCAGACCACACGGTTTTCCAGGCTTTGGCTTCATCGTTCAACGGCTTGAGCTTGGAGCCGAAGTCCACCTCGCCCTTGCTTTGCAGCGCCGCCATGTCGAAACCGGCGGCCTCCAGGCTCTGACGCATGAAGCTTGCCGGAACCCCAGACACCGCTGGAGTATGGACGATGTCCGCGGCTCTGGCAGTCAGGAGCATCTCCTTGTAGGCGTCAGGCGCATGACTTTCGGTGGTGCCGATAAATCGCGTACCGAAGTAGGCCAGATCCGCACCGAGCAATTGCGCGGCAAGAATCTCGTGGCCATGGTTCAGGCAGCCAGCCAGCAGCAGGGTCTTGTCGAAAAACTGGCGAATCTCGGCGATCAGCGAAAACGGGCTCCAGGTCCCGGCGTGACCACCGGCCCCCGCGGCAACGGCAATCAAACCGTCGACACCGGCTTCGGCGGCTTTTTCTGCGTGGCGACGGGTCGTCACGTCGTGAAACACCAGGCCACCGTAGCTGTGCACGGCATCGACCACTTCCTTCACGGCGCCGAGGCTGGTGATCACGATCGGTACTTTGTGTTCGATGCAGATCGCCAGATCCGCCTGCAATCGCGGATTGCTGTGGTGGACGATCAGGTTCACCGCGTAAGGCGCGGGGTTTTCCAGTGTCGCCAACCCTGCTTCGATTTCTTCCAGCCAGGCCTTGAACCCACTGCTCTCACGCTGGTTCAGCGCAGGGAAACTGCCCACCACGCCATTACGGCAGCAGGCGAGCACCAGCTCAGGGTTGGAGATCAGGAACATCGGTGCCGCCACCACCGGCAGTCGCAAGCGTTGTTCGAGCAGAGCGGGCAGCGACATTGGAAGTACCCCGGGTGAGCGTGTCTGTTGGATTTAAAACGGCCGGACGACGACCAGAATTACGATAGCCAGCAATATCAGAACCGGCACTTCATTGAACCAGCGATAAAAGACATGGCTGCGGGTGTTTTCGCCACGGGCAAAACGTTTTACCTGTGCGCCGCACATGTGGTGGTAGCCGATCAGGATCACCACCAGGGTCAGCTTGGCGTGCATCCACGCGCCCTGGCCGAAATAGGCGCTCGGGTTGAGGCTGATTAGCCAAATGCCGAACACCAGGGTGGCGATCATCGCTGGCCCCATGATGCCTCGGTACAGCTTGCGCTCCATGATGCTGAAGCGTTCCTTGCTGACGGTGTCTTCGCTTTGCGCGTGATAGACGAACAGGCGCGGCAGGTAAAACAGGCCGGCAAACCAGCAGACCATGCTGATGATGTGAAGCGCTTTGAGCCACAGATAAAGCATTTTTGGTTATTCCCAGGTTCACGGTAGTGAAGATAGTAGGGGGTAGAGCGCCCGCACGTCACCTTGACGGTTGTCGCAGGGCCGCGCGGCCCCTATTATCGACGGCTTTCCAGTGGGTTCGTTGAGGGCAGGTTTATGGTCAAGGTCGGTATCGTCGGCGGCACGGGTTACACCGGTGTCGAACTGCTGCGTCTGTTGGCACAGCATCCGCAGGCAGAAGTGGTGGTGATCACTTCCCGATCCGAGGCCGGCCTGGCCGTGGCCGACATGTACCCGAACCTGCGTGGCCATTACGACGGCCTGGCGTTCAGCGTTCCGGACATCAAGACCCTCGGGGCTTGCGACGTGGTGTTCTTCGCCACGCCGCACGGTGTCGCCCATGCCCTGGCGGGTGAATTGCTGGCTGCCGGAACCAAGGTCATCGACCTGTCGGCAGACTTCCGTTTGCAAGACGCCGATGAATGGGCCAAGTGGTACGGCCAGCCGCATGGTGCGCCGGAACTGCTGGAGGAAGCGGTCTACGGCTTGCCGGAAGTCAATCGCGAGCAGATCAAGCAGGCACGCCTGATTGCTGTACCGGGTTGCTACCCGACCGCGACGCAATTGGGTTTCCTGCCATTGCTCGAAGCCGGTCTGGCCGATACCACACGTTTGATCGCTGACTGCAAATCCGGTGTCAGCGGTGCGGGTCGTGGCGCTTCGGTAGGTTCGCTGTACTCCGAGACGTCGGAAAGCATGAAGGCCTACGCCGTAAAAGGTCACCGTCACTTGCCGGAAATCCGTCAGGGGCTGCGTCGTGCCGCGGGCAAGGATGTTGGTCTGACCTTCGTTCCGCACCTGACGCCGATGATTCGCGGTATTCATTCGACGCTCTACGCGACTGTCGTGGACCGCTCGGTGGATCTGCAGGCTCTGTTCGAAAAGCGTTATGCCAACGAACCGTTCGTCGACGTAATGCCAGCCGGCAGCCATCCGGAAACCCGCAGCGTGCGTGGTGCCAACGTTTGTCGTATCGCCGTGCATCGTCCGCAGGATGGTGATCTGGTGGTGGTGTTGTCGGTCATCGACAACCTGGTCAAAGGCGCGTCGGGTCAGGCTGTGCAGAACCTGAATATCCTCTTCGGTCTGGATGAGCGCCTGGGCCTTTCCCATGCGGGCATGCTGCCGTAAGGCTTTATCCGCAATGCAAAAAGGCCCGTTGAACGGGCCTTTTTGCATTCTGGTCTGACAATTGGGTTGATTGATATACCGTAACAATAGTTGACCGATTTTCTGGGAGAAGCGGATAATGCGCGTCATCACGCATTATGGCGGCGTAACGCCGGGAGATAGTCAGCATGAGCGTCGAATCCTTCACCCCCACGGCTTTGCAATTCACCCACGGTGCTGCGCACAAGGTGAAGAGCCTGGTCGATGAAGAGGGGAATGATCGCTTGAAGCTGCGCGTATTCGTTACGGGCGGCGGTTGTTCAGGGTTTCAGTACGGCTTCACCTTCGATGAAGAAGTGGCCGATGACGACACCATTGTCGAGCGCGAAGGCGTCAGCCTGGTGGTCGATCCGATGAGCTTCCAGTACCTGGCAGGTGCCGAGGTGGATTACCAGGAAGGTCTGGAAGGTTCGCGTTTCGTGATCAAAAACCCGAACGCCACCACCACGTGTGGCTGCGGCTCTTCGTTCTCGATCTGATCGCAACTCACCGCATCAACAAGCGCCGCAGGGTCTCAGGACTCTGCGGCGTTTTGCTGTCTGGAGTTAAGGTTCAGGCGGGGTAGATGGCGCCGAGAATGCGCAGGCCACGGGCGCCGGTGACGCTTGGGCGGTTGGTCGCGATACCTTCCAGGCAGCAATGAGCCAGCCAGGCAAAGGCCATGGCTTCAACCCAGTCCGGGTCTACACCATAAGCGGCAGTGCTGCTGACTTTCGCGTTCGGCAACAGGCTGGCCAACCGTTTCATCAACGTGGCGTTGTGTGCGCCACCGCCGCAGACCAGCAGCTCCCGGGTATCCGATTGAGCGCTTTGCAATGACTCGACGATGGTCAGGGCGGTCAGCTCAAGCAGTGTGGCCTGTACGTTTTCGGCTGCGAAGGTTGGCAGTTGTGACAGATGCTGCATCAGCCATGGCAGATTGAACACTTCGCGGCCAGTGCTCTTCGGGCCTTGAGTTACAAAGAACGGATCACTGAGCAGCTCATTCAACAGAGCCGGTTCAACCTTGCCGCTGGCGGCCCATTGGCCATCGCGATCGAAGTTGTCGCCGCGTTGCCGGTGAATCCAGGCATCCAGCAGGACATTCCCCGGGCCGCAGTCAAAACCCGCGACAGGCTTGCCGGGTTCGATCAGGCTGAGGTTACTGAACCCGCCGACGTTCAGCACCGCGCGGTTACCGGGCTGCTGTTCAAACAAGGCTTCGTGAAAGGCCGGAACCAATGGGGCGCCTTGTCCGCCAGCGGCTACGTCGCGGCTGCGGAAATCGCTGACCACGGTGATGCCGGTCAGCTCGGTGAGCAGCGCAGGGTTGCCGATCTGCACCGTGAACCCGCGTGCCGGTTCGTGGCGAATGGTCTGGCCGTGGCTGCCAATCGCGCGAATGTCGTCGGGCTTGAGGTTTTGTTGGTCGAGGAGGGTGTGAATGCCCTGTGCGGCCAGTTTTACCCAGTTTTGCTGGGCAATGGCGGAGCGGGCAATCTCGTCCGGACCGCTGGCGCACAAGCCAAGCAGCTCGGCGCGCAGGGATTCGGGCATGGGGATGTAATGCGTGGCGATCAGCTTGATCGCCGGGGCTTGCTCGATCAGCGCAATGTCCAGGCCATCAAGGCTAGTCCCGGACATCACACCTATATAGAGCGCCATGGCTTAGCGTTTGCTCGAAGCCAACAGGGTGGCTTTCTCTTGGTCCATACGCGCCATCAGCGGTTGGCTTTGCGCAAGGAAGCGTGAGCGTTCAGCTTTGGAGATCGGATCGGCCATCGCTACCTTCTGACCCAGCGGGTCGACGTGCACACCATTGACCTGGAACTCGTAGTGCAGGTGCGGGCCGGTGGAGAGGCCGGTGGTGCCGATGTAGCCGATCACCTGACCTTGCTTGACGCTGCCGCCAGTCTTGATGCCTTTGGCGAAGCCCTGCATGTGGCCGTACAGCGTACGGTAAGTACTGCCGTGCTGGATAATCACGGTATTGCCGTAACCGCCGCGGCGACCGGCCAACAATACCTGGCCGTCGCCGGCAGCCTTGATCGGTGTGCCGCGCGGTGCTGCGTAATCGACACCCTTGTGGGCGCGGATCTTGTTCAGGATCGGGTGCTTGCGGCCCATGGAGAATTTCGAGCTGATGCGGGCGAAGTCTACCGGAGTACGGATGAACGCCTTGCGCATGCTGTTGCCGTCAGCCGTGTAGTAGCTGCTGTTGCCTTGTTTGTTGGTGTAGCGCACAGCGGTGTAAGTCTTGCCACGGTTGGTGAAGCGCGCGGAAAGAATGGGGCCGTTACCGACGGCTTTACCGTTGACGACTTTCTGTTCATAGATCACATCGAACTCGTCACCTTGGCGAATATCCTGGGCGAAGTCGACGTCATAGCCAAACACGCTGGCCATATCCATGGTCAGGCTATGGGACAAACCGGCACGGGCTGCGGATTGCGACAGCGAACTGTTGATCACGCCATGTACGTAGGCGGTGCGAACAGTGGGCTTGGCGGTAATGCGGTTGAATGTATAACCCTTGCCGTTCTTGGTCAGGCTGATGCTTTCCGTGTCGCTGACTTTGCTGTGCAAATTGGTCAGTTGGCCGTTCGGGCCGAGTTCGAACTCGAGCTTCTGGCCATGTTTGAGCTGGCTGAACTGCTTGGCCTGCTTGTCGCTGGCCAGCACTTCATGCACCGAAGTGGCCGGAAGGCCGACTTTCTCAAACAAGGTCGAGAGAGTGTCGCCTTTGGCAACGATCACTTCCCTGTGGCCTGGCGCCTACTTTTCTTCGACGACTGGCGCGGGGGCGGCCTGGGCGGCTTCCTGAGTGTTTTCGGCGCTGTTTTCGATCTGCGCGAAAGGGGAGGCTGCCGGCTCATTTGTGGCTTGGACGACGTCGGCGGCGTCTTGATCTTGTGTCAGTTGTTCTACAGGGCTTTCCAGTTCAAGACTCAGGGTCGTCTTTTTGGCTTCAACATCACTGGAAGGAAATACCAGAAGCGCCAGGCTCAGAAGGGCGGCGATACCGCTTGCTGCGAGCAGGTGGGTCTTCGGGTAAAGCGGTGGCGCTTTAGACGATTCTTTGGTCATAAGTAATTTTGACTTTGAAAAAATGAATTGGAAAAGATGAATGACATGATGAAGACGAAATAACTGTATAAAATATAACCAAATCATCTCTGAAGCAAGCCTGCGGACGCTCTGTCCGTGGATTGGCGTCCGTGCGCCGGGCAAAACTTGTATTTGACGCCCGATCTTGTATGGTTGGTCCCCTTTGAATTCGAGTCTTGCAGGTCTGTTATGAAGTCGGTTGAAGAGCAGCTAGCGCTGATCAAACGTGGTGCAGAAGAACTGTTGGTCGAGTCCGAGCTGATCGAAAAGCTCAAACGTGGCCAGCCGCTACGTATTAAGGCAGGCTTCGATCCGACCGCGCCGGATTTGCACCTGGGTCACACCGTGCTTATTAATAAGCTGCGCCAGTTCCAGGATCTGGGCCATCAGGTGATCTTCCTTATCGGTGACTTCACCGGGATGATCGGTGATCCGAGTGGCAAGAGCGCGACACGTCCACCGCTCACTCGTGAACAGGTTCTCGAGAATGCCGAGACCTACAAGACTCAGGTCTTCAAGATTCTTGATCCGGCCAAAACCGAAGTGGCGTTCAACTCCACCTGGATGGATCAGATGGGGCCTGCTGACTTCATACGTCTGACTTCGCAATACACCGTGGCACGCATGCTCGAGCGCGATGACTTCGACAAGCGCTACACGACCAATCAGCCAATCGCCATTCACGAATTCCTCTATCCGCTGGTTCAGGGTTACGACTCGGTCGCTTTGCGCGCGGACGTCGAGCTGGGCGGTACCGATCAGAAGTTCAACCTGCTGATGGGGCGTGAACTGCAGCGTGGTTATGGTCAGGAGGCTCAATGCATTCTGACTATGCCGTTGCTCGAAGGGCTGGATGGCGTGAAGAAGATGTCCAAGTCGTTGGGCAACTATGTCGGTATCCAGGAGGCGCCGGGTGTCATGTACGGCAAGTTGGTCTCTATTCCTGATGTGCTGATGTGGCGCTACTTCGAATTGCTCAGCTTCCGCTCCATGGAAGAGATCGATGCTTTGCGGGCTGACGTCGAGGCGGGTGCGAATCCGCGTGACATCAAGATCAAGTTGGCCGAAGAGATCGTTGCGCGTTTCCATGGTGAGGAGGCTGCGGCCAATGCTCACCGTGCAGCAGGCAACCGTATGAAAGATGGCGAGCTGCCGGATGATTTGCCAGAGATCGAATTGACCGCTACCGAAGACATGCCGATCGCTGCTGTCCTTAATAAGGCGGGCCTGGTGAAGAACTCTGCCGTGGCGCGTGATCTTCTGGGTTCCGGTGGTGTGCGTATAGATGGTGAAGTTGTCGATCGCACCTTTATATATGCGCTGGGCGCGACCCACGTTTGCCAGGCGGGGAAGAAGGCATTTGCGCGTATTACGCTCAAATCCGAATAAAGCTGAAATCAGGGGTTGACGGCAGATCCTGGACGTCTATAATTCGCCCCACTTCCGGCGCAGTCGAAACGGAAAACTCCTTGGTAAACAACGAGTTACGCAGTTTTCGACAGCGGTTACGCTTCAGTTCATCGAAGCCAGAAGGAGTTGGTAGGGCAGGGTATTGTCGCCTTATTGACGATTCGATCTTCTCGGTCGAAAGCGGAGAAAAAGAGGTGTTGACAGCAGCGACTAACGC
>NZ_JBFTML010000032.1:0-114174 GCF_056396925.1 Pseudomonas sp. 05N433
GCATTGAAGTCGAAGGCGCGGGTAACGTTAAGGAATCGACTGCGCCAGCGGCTGTTGTTAAAGAAGCACCTGTGGCGGCGCCGAAAGTTGAAGCCGTCGTAGAAAGCGCACCGGCTGCAGCGGCCCCGCGTCCGGCTGCCGCTTGCCAAGGACCGATGGTCGCCCGCGAAGCCGACGAACGTCCGCTGGCCTCCCCGGCCGTGCGCAAGCATGCGTTGGACCTTGGCATTCAACTGCGCCTGGTGCGTGGCAGCGGCCCTGCCGGGCGGATTCTGCACGAAGACCTCGAAGCTTATCTGGCTCAGGGTCAGTCGAACGCATCGACGGCCACCGCCGCTTACGCCCAGCGCAACGACGAACAGCAAATCCCGGTGATCGGCATGCGCCGCAAGATCGCCCAGCGTATGCAGGACGCCACCCAGCGTGCCGCCCACTTCAGTTACGTCGAAGAAATCGACGTCACCGCCGTCGAAGAGCTGCGTGCGCACCTGAACGAAAAACACGGCGCGACCCGTGGCAAGCTGACCTTGCTGCCGTTCCTGGTGCGCGCCCTGGTCGTGGCCCTGCGCGACTTCCCGCAGATCAACGCCCGTTACGACGACGAGGCCCAGGTCATCACCCGCCTCGGCGCGGTGCATGTGGGCGTCGCCACGCAAGCCGACATCGGTTTGATGGTGCCGGTGGTGCGTCACGCCGAAGCCCGCAGCCTGTGGGACAACGCCGCGGAAATCTCCCGCCTGGCAACTGCCGCACGCACTGGCAAGGCCAGCCGCGATGAGCTGTCCGGCTCGACCATCACGCTGACCAGCCTCGGCGCCCTGGGCGGCATCGTCAGCACGCCGGTGCTGAACCTGCCGGAGGTGGCGATCGTCGGCGTGAACAAAATCGTCGAACGGCCAATGGTGATCAAAGGCCAGATCGTGATCCGCAAGATGATGAACCTCTCCAGCTCCTTCGATCACCGCGTGGTCGATGGCATGGACGCGGCGCAATTCATCCAGGCCGTTCGTGGCTTGCTCGAACAACCCGCAACGCTGTTTGTGGAGTAAGGAATGCAACAGACTCTAAATACTACGCTGCTAATCATCGGCGGCRGCCCTGGCGGCTATGTGACGGCGATCCGTGCCGGTCAATTGGGCATTTCGACCATTCTGGTGGAAGGCCAATCGTTGGGCGGCACCTGCCTGAACATCGGCTGCATTCCGTCCAAGGCGTTGATCCACGTCGCCGAACAGTTCCATCAGACACAGCACCACAGCCAATACTCGGCGCTGGGCATCAGCGTATCGGCGCCGACCCTGGACATCGGCAAAAGCGTCGAGTGGAAGGACGGCATCGTTGATCGCCTGACCACTGGCGTCTCCGCGCTATTAAAGAAGCACAAGGTCCAGGTCATCCACGGCTGGGCGAAAGTGATCGACGGTAAAACCGTTGAGGTCGGCGACACGCGGATTCAGTGCGAGCACCTGGTGCTGGCCACCGGTTCGACAAGCGTCAACCTGCCGATGCTGCCGATTGGCGGGCCGATCATCTCCTCCACTGAAGCCCTGGCGCCGAAAAGCGTGCCTAAACGGTTGGTTGTGGTCGGCGGCGGTTACATCGGTCTGGAGCTGGGGATTGCTTATCGCAAGCTCGGCGCCGAGGTCAGCGTAGTCGAGGCGCAGGATCGTATTCTGCCGGCCTACGATGCCGAACTGACCCATCCGGTGCACGAAGCACTCAAACAACTCGATGTGAAGCTTTACTTGAAGCACAGCGTTGAAGGTTTTGACTCACAAAGAAATTCCCTGCAAGTTCGCGACCCGAATGGCGACATCCTGAATCTAGCAACCGATCAGGTGCTGGTGGCCGTTGGTCGCAAACCCAACACCCAGGGCTGGAACCTCGAAACCTTGAACCTGGACATGAACGGTTCGGCGATCAAGATCGACAACCGTTGCCAGACCAGCATGCGCAACGTCTACGCCATCGGCGACCTCAGCGGCGAACCGATGCTCGCCCACCGGGCCATGGCCCAGGGCGAGATGGTTGCCGAACTGATCAGCGGCAAACACCGCGAATTCAACCCGACCGCCATTGCCGCCGTGTGTTTCACCGACCCGGAACTGGTGGTGGTCGGCAAGACCCCGGACGAGGCCAAGGCTGCGGGGCTGGACTGCATCGTGTCCAGCTTCCCGTTCGCCGCCAATGGCCGGGCGATGACACTGGAGTCCAAAAGTGGCTTCGTGCGGGTCGTGGCGCGGCGTGACAATCATCTGATTATTGGCTGGCAGGCGGTGGGTGTGGGTGTTTCGGAGTTGTCGACGGCGTTCGGTCAGAGCCTGGAAATGGGCGCGCGGCTGGAAGACATCGCTGGCACCATCCACGCGCATCCGACGCTCGGCGAGGCGGTGCAGGAAGCGGCGTTGCGTGCGTTGGGTCACGCGCTGCATTTGTAACCGCTCAACTGTGGCGAGGGAGCTTGCTCCCGCTGGGCTGCGAAGCGGCCCCAACCGCGTCACTGCGATTTGCCTGATACACCGCAGTGTTCGGTTTTACCAGTGCTGCGCACCGGAACGGGAGCAAGCTCCCTCGCCACAGGGTTTCGAATGATGAAAGATCGGCGACAAGTTTCATGAGCTGGCTAAGAAATCTGCCAATCACCCGATAGTCCGGGCTGCGATTTAGGCCCGGAATGAAGTATTGTTGTCCCCATCCAGAAAAATGTCAGAAGCCTTGAACCGTTTCGACGGTTGTTAAGTGATAGAGGGTGTCATGGGTAACGAAAGCATCAATTGGGACAAGCTGGGTTTTGACTACATCAAGACAGACAAGCGCTATCTGTCGCACTGGCGTAATGGCGAGTGGGACAAAGGCACCCTGACCGAAGACAACGTGCTGCACATCAGCGAAGGCTCGACTGCCCTTCACTATGGCCAGCAGTGCTTCGAAGGCCTGAAGGCCTACCGTTGCAAGGACGGTTCGATCAACCTGTTCCGCCCGGACCAGAACGCCGCCCGCATGCAACGCAGCTGCGCGCGCCTGCTGATGCCGCAAGTGTCCACCGAACAGTTCATCGAAGCGTGCAAGGACGTGGTCCGCGCCAACGAGCGTTTCATTCCGCCTTACGGCACCGGCGGCGCGCTGTACCTGCGTCCGTTCGTGATCGGCGTGGGTGACAACATCGGCGTGCGTACCGCACCCGAGTTCATCTTCTCGATCTTCTGCATCCCGGTCGGCGCCTACTTCAAGGGCGGCCTGACCCCACACAACTTCCAGATCTCCAGCTACGACCGTGCCGCTCCACAAGGCACCGGCGCGGCCAAGGTCGGTGGCAACTACGCCGCCAGCCTGATGCCAGGCTCCCAGGCCAAGAAGGCGCACTTCGCCGACGCCATCTACCTGGACCCGATGACCCACACCAAAATCGAAGAAGTCGGCTCGGCCAACTTCTTCGGGATCACCCACGACAACAAGTTCGTCACCCCGAATTCCCCTTCGGTGTTGCCGGGCATCACCCGTCTGTCGTTGATCGAACTGGCCAAGACCCGTCTGGGCCTGGAAGTGGTTGAAGGTGACGTGTTCATCGACAAGCTGTCCGACTTCAAGGAAGCCGGTGCTTGCGGTACTGCCGCGGTGATCACCCCGATCGGCGGCATCAGCTACAACGACAAGCTGCACGTGTTCCACAGCGAAACCGAAGTCGGCCCGGTCACCCAGAAGCTCTACAAAGAGCTGACCGGTGTACAGACCGGCGACATCGAAGCGCCAGCGGGCTGGATCGTCAAGGTTTGATCTGACGCCACAGTCCGTTTGAACACAAAAGCCCGGCCATCACATTGAAGGCCGGGCTTTTTTTCGCCCGCGTTTCGTGCAAAACGCCACTAGACTTGCCACGTGCAACCGCCATCAACAGGTGCCACCACAACCATGGATAAATTCTGGCGAAAGTATCTGGCCTTGCTGGAAACCGACTTCACCACGCAGGTGTTCGACAACATCAAGAACCTGCTGGTGTGCGCCCTGCTATTCGCGGCGGGCACCAACGCGTTGCACGGCGGTCATCAGCTGTTCATGGGAATGCTCGCCTCAAACCTCGCCGGCTGGGGGTTGATTGCAATATCAGCACTGTTGATGCTGCTCAGTGTCAGCGACGGCTTGCGCCGGCTGTCCAGGTTGCCGTATCACACGGCGTTCCAGATCATCCTGGGTCTGGTTTACCTGGTGCTGGCGGTGCGGGTGGTGGAGATCGTCTGGGATTTCAGAGCGTAGCGGTCACGGCACGAGGTGTCTGCCAACTCAGCTCATCCTGAGCAATCCGGGCAAATAACCACTCCACAAAGATCCGCGTGTGAGCCGTCACGTCCGGCGCAACACCGTAGTAATAACGCGGCAACGGCATGCGCAACTCGGGTAACGGGCAGATCAGGCGTCCGCTCGAGATATGGCTGCCCAACAAAGAGGTCGGGCACAGGGCAACGCCCTGTCCATCCACTGCGGCCTGAAGCACCAGGTGCATGTGATCAAACTGCCGGGTGACCTGAGTGGCTGACTGGCTTTGACCAAAGTGCATGGCCCAATTGTGCCAGTCTTCGCGACGGGCCTTGGCGGTCAGTAACGTATGCCGACTCAGGGACGTGAGGTCTTCAAGTGGCAGGCGCTCGATCAGCGCAGGGGCCGCGACCAGCAACAGTTCGTCTTCGAACAGCGCTCGCGCCTCAATCGCCGGTGCCCAATCGTCACGACCACGGCGAATGACGATATCGAACCCGTCGCGTGCCTGATCGGGTGCCTGGGTCTGGGTGATCACCTGCGGCTTGATGCCGGGGTGCCGCGCAACGAAATCCGCCAGCCTGGGCGTCAGCCAAAGCATGGCGAAGGACGGACGTACATTGATCTTCACGGTAGGCAGCGAGGCATGCTGCTTGAGCGCAGTGGCGGCATTGGCGATCTGCGACAGCCCGGCGCTGACCTGCTCATAAAAGCGCTGGCCGGCCGGCGTCAGCACAGATTGCCGGATACGCCGCTCAAACAGCAGCACCCCCAGGTATTCCTCGAGCAATTTGATATGCCGGCTGACGGCACTGTGGCTGACATGCAGCTCTTCAGCCGCCAGGCTGAAGCTCTGATGACGAGCAGCAACGGCGAAGGCGCGAACAGCATTAAGAGGCGGTAGTGGATTCATGCGTCTAATTTAGTCACCTATGCGCTGTAATTAAAGCGTTTGTCACGCCCTCCTCGCCACGCCAATCTGCCAGCACGCAGCCAATGCCACCTGACGGAGCAAGCCATGAACAGTTACGGACTCTTTGTACTCTTCGCCACCCTGACCATTTTGAGCCCGGGACCTGGTGTGGTCCTGACCCTGTCCAACGCGGTGCGCCACGGTTGGAGGGGGGCCGTGCCGGGCATTCTGGGAATTGCGTCGGGGGCGTTTGTGGTCGCTGCCATCAGCGCCACCAGTGTTGGCCTGATACTCAGCACCTCCGCGAATGCCTTTACCGCATTGAAATACGCAGGGGCTGGCTATTTGTTGTACCTGGGCTACAAAAGCTGGCGCTCGGATCGTTTCAGCACGCTGCTTGAAACACGCCCCTCAAGCCCGGGTTATCGCTTCCTTGAAGCGGCTTCGATGCAGCTTCTGAACCCCAAGGCGGTGTTTTTCTTTTTGGCGGTGTTCCCGCAATTCATCGACACTTCGGCGCACTTCTACAGCCAGTTCATCAAGCTGGTCGCCTCCTACGGCGTACTGGTGATCCTGGTGCATGGCAGCTATGCCTTGCTCGCCAATGCCGCCAAAGGCTGGTTGTCGAGCCCGAAAGGTTCCTGGCTGACCGCAAAAGTTTCGGGCGTGACCTTCGCCGGTTTTGGCGTGCTCATGGCCTCGGCCAGTCGCTAAGTCGCAGGACTGGCGATCGCGCGGCGCCTGTTCCCGGTGAACGTGAGTGGCGCTGTCATTCCCTGAATCGGCAGTTCAACGGCGAACCGGTGACCGAGTTCCTTTCGCCCCACCGCCGTCAACGCCAACGCCCGACTGTCCAGATCCTGCGTCACCCATTGGCGTTTGATCGCCGTTTGCAGCAACGCCGCGCCCAAGGCACCGCCCAGGTGCGGCCGACGCATGCTCCAGTCCAGGCACGGGCAGGCAAAGCGGCGGCGCAAAGTGCCGAGGTCTTTGACGTCGATGCCCAATCCTTCGAACAACGCTTCACCACTGTCGCTCAATCGATAAGCCTGCTCATCGGTTTGCAGCAACCACCCCGCGTCGATCATCCGGTCATGCAGCACCACTGCCAACGTGCCGGCCATGTGGTCGTAGCAGGTGCGGGCGAATTGCAGGCGGTCCGGGGTGCGCGGGTTGAACGTCGGCGCTGCGTTCTGGCCGATCACCATCAGTGCTTCGAGTGCCTGGGCCACGCGTTTGTCCGCGAGGCTGTAATAGCGATGGCGGCCCTGAACGTGCAAACGCACCAGCGCCAGTTCCTTGAGCTTGGCCAGGTGTGCGCTGGCGGTCGAGGCGCTGACTTCGGCAACCGCCGCCAGCTCGGTGCTGGTGCGGGCATGGCCGTCCATCAGCGAACAGAGGATTTTCGTCCGCGCAGGCTCTGCAATCGCTGCGGCCACTTGAGAGATGCCAACGTCGTGTTGCTCTGCGTTCATATTTCGCTCCCGGACGAATCAAGGCCCCTTCGGACTGGAGATAGTAGCAACACTTTTCAACCATCGATAAGGCTGCGACCCATGGACCCGATCATCGCTGCGACTCACGCCGATCCTTACCCCTACTACGCGCAACTGCGTGCCGAGGGTGGACTGGTTTTTCATCAGGGACTGAAACTGTGGGTGGCCAGCAGCGCCCGAGCGGTCGCCGCCGTGCTGGCGCATCCGGATTGCCATGTGCGGCCGGCGCATGAGCCGGTGCCCAAGGCAATTGCTCAGGACATGGCGGGCAAAGTGTTCGGTCAGCTAATGCGGATGAACGAGGGTGAGCGGCAGCGTTGCCCGAGGGCAGCGATTGAGCCGGGGCTGACGCTGATTGATGGGAATGACGTCAATTCACTGGTCAGCGCTCGGTTGATTACCCCTGGAGCCGATGGGTTGTACGCGGCGATGTTTCGCGGGCCGGTCTGTGTAGTGGCGACGTTGCTGGGCTTTTCTCCGGCTCAGGGCCGGGCCATCAGCGAGCTGACCGCTGACTTCATCGCCTGCCTGTCACCCCTCAGCGACCAGGCCCAACTGGACGCTGCCCATGTTGCGGCAGAACAGCTGAAGGGATATTTCATCGAGCTTCTGGCTGATCCGAACAATCGAAGCGCCGTGCTCGCCGGTATCCGGCAGCGCTTCGCCACCTCGACCGACCCGGAAACCTTGATCGCCAACCTGATCGGCCTGTTCTCCCAGACCTACGAAGCCACCGCCGGGCTGATCGGCAATGCGCTACTGGCGTTGAGCCGAAACCCGCAGATCGACCCAACTCAAGCCAACGACCTGATCGCCGAAGTGCAGCGCTTCGATCCTTCGGTACAGAACACCCGCCGCTTCGTCGCAGCGCCCTGCGAAATCGACGGCGTGAACCTGAACCCCGGCGACGTCATTCTGGTACTGCTGGCCTCGGCCAATCGTGATCCGCTGCTCAATAACGATCCCGATACATTCCTGCTCGAACGCCCAAACCGCCGAAGCTTCACCTTCGGCGCCGGCCGTCACCAATGCCCGGGGCAGGTACTGGCCTTGAGCATTGCCAGCGCGACGCTGACTCAGATCCTGATGATGAAACCGGCTTTGGATCGGTTGACCTGGCACTACCGCCCTTCCCTTAACGGGCGCATTCCGCTCTTTGCCTGAAAAACACCTCAAGCGTTGCGATATTCGACCGTCAGGTGAGACAACTCATGAACCGGCGCCAGACGTTCGCGGATGGCGTCGGCACTGACGCTCGCCGCAGCCACGACACTGACAATCGCCGCCCGCGCCTGGGGCCCGACTTGCCAGACGTGAAGGTCGCTGATGCGAACATCGTCCGTCGATTCAAGCAGCTCACGAATTTCGGCGGCGACGTGCTCGTCGGTGGCGTCGAGCAATACCGCGGCGCTATCGCGCATCAAGCCATAGGCCCATTTCGCGATAACAAGGGCTCCGACGACGCCTATCACCGGGTCCAGCCAGACCCAACCCAAATAGCGCCCGGCCAACAATGCCGCGATAGCCAGTACCGACGTCAATGCATCGGCCAGCACATGGACATACGCCGAGCGCAGGTTGTTGTCGTGATGATGGTGACCGTGGTTATGGTTGTGATGATCATGGCCGTGATCCCCATGGTTGCCTGCCAGCAGCAATGCGCTGACGACATTCACCGCCAGCCCCACCACCGCAATCACCGTCGCTTCGGTGAAAGCCACGGTGATAGGTTGAAACAGCCGCAGGATCGATTCGCCGGCGATGCCGATCGACACCAGGCCCAGCACCATGGCAGAAGCAAAAGCCGCCAGATCCCCGACCTTGCCGGTACCGAAGCTGAAGCGCGAATTGTTGGCGTGTCGCCTGGCAAAACTGTAGGCCGCCGCGGCAATGCCCAAGGCCACGGCGTGGGTCGCCATATGAAAGCCGTCCGCCAGTAACGCCATGGAGCCGGTGATATAACCAGCGGCAATCTCGCCAATCATCATCACGAACGTCAGCGCCACCACCCACAACGTGCGGCGAGCATTTTCATCGTGGGCGGCCCCCAGAAACAGGTGATCGTGGGTAAAACGCGAAGCTTGAGGTGTCAGTGTCATGGGGCGGGCCTCTATTTCGAGTAACGGCGGATGGCTTGCAACAAGTCTTCCACGCCTTCGGCGCGCGCTTCGTCGCTGAGGCCGGGACGCGCCACATGTTCACGGGCATGGGCGTCGATGAACTGGTCCATCAAACCGTTGACCGCACCGCGAATTGCCGCGACCAGGTGCAGGGTTTTGGCGCACTCGGCATCGGACTCCAACGCCCGCTCCACCGCCTGAACCTGACCGGCAATGCGCCGGACGCGATTGAGCAAATCGTCTTTGTGTTCGTGGATGTGCGACATACCTATACCCCCTACCCCTATTTAGGTGGGCATGGTTACCGATATTGCCAGGGCTGGCAAGTCGGGTTGACTGCGTCATGGCTCATCGGCTTGTATCGCGGTAATAGCGGCTGAATTGTGGCGAGGGAGCTTGCTCCCGCTCGGGTGCGCAGCAGCCGCAAAACTGGCGAGTGGAGATTCCCTGACACGCCGCATGCACAGGTTTCAGGGTCGCTGCGCAACCCAACGGGGGCAAGCCCCTCGCCACAGATAGCAAAAACCCCGCTCTCTCCTCTCAGAAACAGCGGGGTTAATCATTTCAATTCACTCGCCCATCAATCATCCCGCGTCAGCACTTCTAGCAATTCAATCTCGAAAATCAGATTCGAATTCGGCGTAATCGCCCCCATCGAGCGCTCGCCGTAGGCCAGGTGCGCCGGCACCAGCAGCTTGCGCTTACCGCCGACCTGCATGCCCATGATTCCCTGGTCCCAGCCCTTGATTACCCGCCCGGTGCCAATCACGCATTGGAAAGGCTTGCCCCGGCTGTAGGAGGAGTCGAACTCAGTGCCGTCTTCCAGCCACCCACGATATTGGGTGGTGATCAGCGCGCCTTTGACGGCGGCTTTGCCGTCGCCCACTTCAAGGTCGATTACCTGCAACTCATCATTCATTACATTCACTCTATCTGTGCGCTTGCCCGAACGGGCTTGATGGGCGCCGTTTTCCCAGAAATGCGGGCCATTGGCAACCGTTTCGCTCTGTATCCGGCAGTGGTCGTGAACTAATATACCCGCCACCTCCCCCACGGTTCGATACGCCATGAGCGCAATTCCTCAATGAGTCAGCTCTGGACCGACGTCACCATCGGCTCGCTGACCCTTGCCCTGATCGTCGCGCTGATTTGGCGCGATCGTTCGCTGCAAAAGCAGTTGGCCGAGTGCCGCGCGCTGATCGACAGCCTCACCGAGGGACAAAGTATCCACCAGGAAGGCGACGCCGAGCGCTTCAAACGCAGCCAATACTTCGCCCGCATCGGCACCTGGGACTGGGAGGTTGATACCGACAAGCTCTATTGGTCGGATGCAATCTACGGGATGTTCGGGTTCAAGATCGGCGAGGTGACGCCCTCCTACGCCCTGTTCTGTTCCTGTGTGCACCCGGACGACCGGGTCAAGGTCCGCGCCGGTGAATTGCGTTGCCTGGAAACCGGCGAAAACCACGACGAGGAATACCGCGTGGTCTGGCCGGACGGCAGCATCCGCTGGCTGCGGGAGACCGGCAATGTGGTCAAGAATGAGCATGACGCAACGATCAAGATGATGGGCGTGGTCCGCGACATCACCGAGGAAAAAGCCTCCGCCAGCTACCTGCAACACCTGGCCCATTACGACCCGCTGACCGGCCTGCCCAATCGCCTGGTGCTCGAAGAGCGCCTGTCCGCTGCCCTGGAACACGCCCGCCTCAGCGCCACGCGGGTGGCACTGGTATTTGTCGACCTCAATGGTTTCAAGGCGATCAACGACCACTACGGCCATGCGGCCGGCGACCGCGTGCTGATCACCACCGCGACACGCCTGAAGAGAATCCTGCGCTCAACCGACACCGTTGCCCGGATCGGCGGCGACGAGTTCGTGGTCATCCTCCAAGGACTTCCCCAAGGCAACAGCCTGCAAGACGAAGCCCGCAGCATCTGCCAGAAAATCTTCATCGAACTCGCACCGCCAGTGACCATCGGCAACGACCAGCGCCACATCGGCAGCAGCCTTGGGGTCGCGGTGTTCCCGGACCATGCGCCGAGCATGGACCGGTTGATTCATATTGCCGACCTGGCGATGTATGAGGCCAAGCGCAGCGGGAATAATCAGTATCGGTTGGGGAACATCAGCCCGATACGCGTACACAGCGAATAGCCTTGGGTAAACGCCGCGTCTCTGGGTCGGCAGCATTGATCCGCTTCATGCATCAATACATACCAACTATGCAATTAACATATCGATGTCCCTGCTCCACTATCCACCCCAATAAGAACCGTGCACCGCGTCCAGGTAGTGCACGTCATAAAAGCGGTGGAGTACACGTCAATGACAGCATCAATCCATTCCGGTCGCTCCCGGACCAGTGCGATTTTCCGAGTGACCTCGGGCAACTTCCTCGAGCAATTCGATTTCTTCCTTTTCGGCTTCTATGCCACGCAGATCGCTGCCGTATTTTTCCCTGCCAGCAGCGAGTTTGCGTCCCTGATGATGACGTTCGCGGTGTTCGGCGCGGGCTTCCTGATGCGTCCGTTGGGCGCCGTGATACTGGGCGCTTACATCGATGATGTGGGGCGCCGCAAAGGGCTGATCGTCACCCTGTCGATCATGGCCAGCGGTACGATTCTGATTGTGCTGGTGCCCGGATACGAAACCATCGGGCTGTTCGCCCCGGCCATCGTGCTGATCGGCCGATTGCTGCAAGGCTTCTCGGCCGGTGCGGAACTGGGCGGTGTATCGGTGTACCTCGCGGAGATCGCCACTCCCGGCAACAAAGGTTTCTTCACCAGTTGGCAATCCGCGAGCCAGCAAGTGGCGATCATCGTCGCGGCGGCTTTGGGCTATGGTCTGAACCAATGGATGGCGCCGACGATGATTGCCGATTGGGGATGGCGGATTCCGTTTTTCGTCGGCTGCATGATCGTGCCTTTCATCTTCTTCCTGCGCCGTAACCTGGAAGAAACCGAAGAGTTCACCGCCCGTAAACACCGGCCAAGCATGGGCGACGTGTTCCGCACCCTGGGACAGAACTGGGTCATCGTGTTCGCCGGGATGATGATGGTCGCCCTGACCACTACCGCGTTCTATCTGATCACCGTGTACGCGCCGACCTTCGGCAAAACCGTGCTGCACCTCAATACCTCCGATGCGCTGTTGGTGACCTTGCTGGTGGGCGTTTCGAATTTTTTCTGGTTGCCGATTGGCGGCGCGCTTTCAGATCGCATCGGTCGTCGCCCGGTACTGATCGCCATGGCGTTGCTGACGTTAGCCACGGCCTACCCAGCGCTGACCTATCTGGTGCAAGCACCGAGTTTCATCAACATGCTGTTGGTGCTGCTGTGGCTGTCGTTCATTTATGGCTTGTACAACGGCGCAATGATCGCCGCACTGACGGAAATCATGCCGGTCGAGGTTCGGGTCGCAGGTTTCTCTTTGGCTTATAGCCTGGCGACGGCGGTGTTCGGCGGTTTCACACCGGCCATATCGACCTTCCTGATCCAGTACACCGGCGATAAGGCCGCACCCGGTTACTGGATGAGTTTCGCCGCGTTCTGTGCCCTGTGCGCGACGCTGTTTCTCTATCGCCGTGCCTCTGGCCGCCTGCAACCGGCCGTGTCGTGAACCACCCAACCTCTAACTGCGAGAGCTACTTGATGAAAAGGTTTTTCAACTTTACCGCCCTGGCCCTGGTGGCCAGTCTCGGTCTGAGTTCGATCGCCCAGGCTGAAGAAATCCGTGTAATGACCTCCGGTGGTTTCACGGCGGCCTACAAAATCCTCGGTCCGAAATTCGCCGAGTCTAGCGGCAACACCCTGGACACCGCCCTCGGTCCATCCATGGGAAAGGCCCCGGAAGCGATTCCCAATCGTCTGGCCCGCGGTGAGAAAGCCGACGTGGTCATCATGGTCGGCTATGCCCTCGACGACCTGATCAAGCAAGGCAAAGTCGATCCCGCTTCACGGGTCGAACTGGCGGATTMGCGGATCGGCATGGTGGTGCGTGAAGGTGCGCCGAAGCCGGACATCAGCTCGGTGGAAGGCCTGAAAAAAACCCTGCTCGACGCCAAGTCAGTCGCCTACTCCGACAGTGCCAGCGGCGTGTATATCGAGGATCAACTGTTCAAGCGTCTGGGCATCGAAAACCAGCTCAAACCCAAATCGAAGATGATCCCGAAAATCCCGGTGGGCTCGGTGGTTGCCACCGGCGATTATCAACTGGGCTTCCAGCAGGTCAGCGAATTGCTACCGGTGCCTGGGGTGAGTTTTGTGGCGAAAATTCCGGAATCGGTGCAATCGGTCACCCGTTTCGCCGCCGGTATTCCGGTCAATGCGCAACACCCGGCCGAGGCCAAGGCGCTGCTTGAGTACCTGGCCTCCAGCGCAGCCCAGCCGGACGTAAAAGCGACGGGGCTGGACTCAGTCAGCCACTGACCGAAGGTTGCTGGACTTTCATTTCCACTACAAGACGCTCCAACGCCAATGCCGCCGGGGTTAACGTACGACCCCGGCGCTTGATCAACCCGACATTGCGCATCACCTGCGGATCGGTCAACGGTACCCGCGTCAGAATCGGGTGGTCCGCCGCCGGCATCGCCATCAACGGCACGGCAGCCACGCCCAACCCGGCCTCCACCAGACCGATCATGGTCGTCACATGACGGGTTTCGCAGATGCTCGGCCGCTGCGGCACCACGCCAGCCAGCGCTTGATCCAGCAAAAAGCGATTGCCCGAAGTCTTGTCCAGCGAGATGTAATCCTGCTGATAAAACTCATCCCATGTCACGCTGCTGCGTCCTGCAAGGGGGTGATCTCGTCTGCACGCCACCACATAACCTTCCTGCACCAGCGGCTCGAATTCGACTTCGGCCTCCAGGGTGCCCATGAAGCTCAAGCCGAAGTCCGCTTCACCGTTGACCACGGCACTCAATACCTCGTGAGCACTGGAGTCGAGCACCTTGACCTTGATCCGCGGAAATTGCCGATGGTAGTGGGCGATCACACGCGGCATGAAGTAGTACGCCGCCGACGGCACACAGGCGACGGTGACATGCCCGAGCCGGGTCGAGGCGACTTCGCTGATGCCCAGTAGCGCCACGTCCAGGTCATCCAGCAGGCGTTCGACGCTGGGCATGAAACCACGCCCGGCCTGAGTCAGGCTGACCCGGCGAGTCGTGCGTTCGAACAATTTCACGCCCAGAGCGTCTTCGAGCTTTTCGATCCGCCGGCTGAGGGCTGGTTGGGAGATGCGTACGGTGTCCGCAGCCTTGCGAAAGCTGCCCTGCTCCACCACGGCGCGAAAGGCTTGCAGATCGTTAAGGTCGAAGTTGATGGTCATGGTGCGCACTCGGGAACGAACAGTTTGATCAGCTTATCCTATGAATGTCACTAATTGATGCTAAATGTAACGACATCTTGGGTGCCTGCAAAATTGCCATCGCGAGGCCCAAACATTTTCGTTCATGGCTGACGCATCCGGCTCCAGCCTTTATCCTTATCGCCCCCGCCGTATCGAGTTTTTGGAGTTTCACATGCCCCATGAAGGCAACCTGTTACAAGCCGCTGTCGTCTTTTTGTTCGCGGCGGTGCTCGCCGTTCCCTTGGCCAAGCGCCTGCAATTGGGGGCGGTGCTCGGCTATCTGTTTGCCGGGGTGATCATCGGGCCGTCGGTGCTGGGTTTGATCGGTAATCCACAAAGCGTCAGCCACATCTCCGAACTCGGGGTGGTGTTGTTGCTGTTCATCATCGGCCTTGAGCTGTCGCCGCGACGTTTGTGGGTGATGCGCAAATCGGTGTTCGGCGTGGGCCTTGCGCAGGTGCTGTTGACCGGTTCGGTGATTGGTGTGCTGGCGTTGTTCGTGTTCGGCCAGTCCCTGAACAGTGCCATCGTGTTGGGCCTCGGCCTGGCGTTGTCGTCCACCGCGTTTGGCTTGCAAAGCCTGGCCGAGCGCAAGGAGCTGACCAGCCCCCATGGGCGGTTGGCGTTCGCGATTTTGCTGTTCCAGGACATCGCCGCGATCCCTTTGATCGCGATGGTGCCGTTGCTGGCCGGCGGTGATCACACCAGCAGCGCGGCCGAAGATTTGAACCATGGCTTGCGGGTGCTGGGCAGCATCGCGGTGGTGGTGATCGGCGGGCGTTATCTGTTGCGTCCGGTGTTTCGCGTGGTGGCCAAGACCGGTCTGCCGGAGGTGTCCACCGCCACCGCATTGCTGGTGGTGATCGGCACGGCGTGGTTGATGGATCTGGTGGGCGTGTCCATGGCACTCGGCGCGTTCCTCGCCGGTTTGCTGCTGGCGGACTCCGAATACCGTCACGAACTGGAAGCGCAGATCGAACCGTTCAAGGGCCTGCTGCTGGGGCTGTTTTTCATCAGCGTCGGCATGGGTGCCAACTTGAGTCTGCTGCTCAGTGCGCCGGTCGTGGTGCTGGGGCTGACCCTGCTGCTGATCGCCATCAAGCTGCCGCTGCTGTTTGTGGTCGGTCGACTGGCCGGAGGGTTGGGCAAGGTCAATGCGATTCGTCTGGGGATCGTGCTGGCGGCCGGTGGTGAGTTTGCCTTCGTGGTGTTCAAGATCGGTCGGGACCAGGGCTTGTTCGAGCCGCGCCTGTACGACTTGCTGGTGCTGACCATCACCCTGTCGATGGCGCTGACGCCGCTGTTGCTGCTCGCCTGCGCACGCCTGGTCAAACCCAAGGTGCAACCGGTGGAGGTGCCGCAGAAGTTCCGCGAAATCGACGCCGACACGCCCCGCGTGGTCATCGCGGGCATGGGCCGCATGGGTCAGATCGTGGCGCGGATTCTGCGGGCGCAGAACATCAAGTTCATCGCCCTCGACACCTCGGTGGAAACCATCGAACTGTCCCGCAGCTTCGGCGGCGTGCCGGTGTTCTACGGCGACCCGATGCGCCCGGAAATCCTCAGCGCGGCCAAGGTCGAGCAAGCGGAGTTCTTTGTGATCGCCACCGATGATCCGGACACCAACATCAAGACGGCCGAGGTGGTGCACAAGCTGTATCCGCACATCAAAATCATCGCCCGCGCCCGTAACCGTCAGCATGTGCACCGTTTGGTGGATGTCGGGGCGCAGGCGGTGCGGGAAACCTATTACTCCAGCCTGGAAATGACCCGGCGCACCCTGGTTGGCCTGGGGCTGACCCAAGCCCAGGCGGATGCGCGGATCAAGCGCTTTACCCATCACGACGAACAGGTGCTGGAGGCTCAGCACGCGGTGTATGACGATGCGGCCAAGGTGATGCAGACGGCGCAGGAAGCGCGGGCGGAACTGGCGAAGTTGTTTGAATCGGATCAGCTGGAAGAGCAAGCGGGCAAGGTTTGAGGTGACAGTGATGACTTCATCGCGAGCAAGCTCGCGATGAACGATAACGCAGTGTTCGAGGCAGCCCGAACGTCCAGGGAAACTTATCGCTGACGCTCGTTGACACCCGCACCAAAGCCCTTGGGCAGCATGCGCGTGAGCGTGTTGTCGCGAACCCAGTAGTGATGGACCAACCCCGCCGCCGCGTGCAAACCGATCAGCCAGTAACCGGCACTGCCGAGCCACTCATGCCAATGCTTGAATTGCTTGGCCAGCACGGGATCAACCGCCACCGGCGCCGGCAGGAAGAAATCGAAATACGGCATTGGCTTGCCGCCGGCGGCCAGCATCAACCAGGCCAATAGCGGTGTTGCAATCATCAGCACATACAGCGCCAGGTGCATGAGGTGCGAGACGCCGGTCTGCCAGGTTGACAGAGCCGGGGTAATCGGTGGCCGGGGGGTGAGGCGCCCGAGCAGGCGGACCCAGACCAACGCAAAAATGCTCAATCCGAATAAGCCGTGAAGCCCCAGAAAAAGACCCCTCAAATCACTTCCACGGGGCAGTAGCCCTTTGATCTCGATGCAGCCATAAACGCCGACGAACAGCGCCAACATCAGCCAGTGCAAGGTGATCGAGAGTTTTCCATACCGGTGTACTGCTGAATCTCGGGTCATACAGAGCCTCTTGAAGATCGGTGGCGGCTGCCGACTCATTTCGTGCAGCCTGGATCCGGTTTCGTCGAACCGACCGGCGCCACCCTGCCTGTCCAGTCTTAAGACAATCTGAAGATAACCTTCAGACTTCGTTAAGAATCGCCTTTGATACTCCCCCCAAACTGACTCGGGGAGGCGTTCTTACCCATGCACGATTTTGACTGGAACATTCCTCTGCCCCTGCACTTCGGTCAAGCCGAAACCTCGCAGATGAGTCTGGYCAGGGCCTTGCCGGACGATACCCAGCGACCCGTCTTCGAAGCTTTTATCCAGCAGCGTTTTCGCAAGGCCCATGGCGCCGATATCCGCCATTTCATGCCACAACTRTTCGGCCTGAGCGATGAGTCCGACACGCTGTGTGCGGTGGCCGGCCTACGACTGGCCAGTGCCGAACCCTTGTTTCTGGAGCGTTACCTGGACGAGGCGATCGATCCGCTGATCAGCGCCGCTGCCGGCCAACCGGTGGACCGGGCCGGGATTGTCGAGGTCGGTAACCTCGCAGCCAGCGATACCGGTAGCGCGCGGCTGAGCATCGTCGCCATCACCTATCTGTTGGCCATGGGCGGGCTGGAATGGGTGGCGTTCACCGGCAACATCGGGCTGGTAAACAGTTTTCATCGCCTGGGTTTGAAGCCGGTGACGCTCTGCGCCGCCGATCCCGAGCGGTTGGGCGACGACCGTCACCACTGGGGCAGTTATTACGAGAGCCAGCCATGGGTGCATGTCGGCAACATCCGCGCCGGCTTCATTCATTTGCGCAACATCGGCCTGTTCAATCGCCTGGGGCTGCCAACCTCCCTTGAGGAGTCCAGCCATGTCGCCTGAAATGGAGCGTTTCAAACAAACCCTGCGCCATCACGCCGAACACAAAGGCAACGCCGTCGCCCTGTGGGGCGATCAGTTGAAACTCGACTACGCCACGCTGTACGCCGAGGTCACGGATCGCCAACAGCGTCTTCGTGATGAGCACGTCAAAGTGGTCGCGCTGGCCCTGGACAACGGTACCGAGGCGATGCTCTGGGACCTGGCCATCCTGTTCGAAGGCCTGACCTGCCTGACGTTGCCGCCCTTCTTCAGCCCGGCACAACGCATTCATTGCCTGCAACAGAGCCAGGCCGAACGGGTGATTGCCGAGCCGGAACTGGGCGCCGAACTGCAAGGGGCCGGCTACGAACACACAGGCGAATTCTGGCGTCGTTCCTTCAGCGGCCCGAACCTCATCCCCGAAGGCACCGCCAAACTCACCTTCACTTCCGGCACCACCGGCACACCCAAAGGTGTATGCCTGAGCGCCGAAAGCCTTTTGCGAGTGGCCCGTGAACTGGATCAGGCGAGCAAGCCCACCCATCCGCGACATCACTTGGCACTGCTGCCCCTGGCGATCCTGCTGGAAAACCTCGGTTGTTATGCCGCGCTGTATGCCGGCGCGACCCTGAGCGTGCCGAGCCAGAAAACCCTGGGCATTCAGGGGGCCAGCGGTGTCGATGTGCCGCGCTTGTTGGGGTGTCTGGCCTCCCGCGCGCCCGAGAGCTTGATCCTGGTGCCACAGTTGCTGCTGATGCTGGTCAGCGCCGCCGAGCAAAAAGCGTTCAACCCCCAATCGTTGCGTTTTGCCGCCGTGGGCGGTGCGCGGGTTTCCGAAGAACTGCTGCATCGTGCCCAACGCATCGGCATGCCAGTGTATGAAGGTTACGGATTGTCAGAATGTGCGTCGGTGGTGTGCCTCAATCGCCCCGGAGCACACCGCCCCGGCAGCGTCGGCCGGCCCCTGCCCCATGTCGAAATTCGCCTGGCCGACGACGGCGAAGTGCTGGTCAAGGGCTCGACCCTGCTCGGCTATCTGGGGCAAGCGCCCTACCACGATGAATGGTGGCCGACCGGCGATCTCGGCGAGTTCGACCCGGAAGGTTTTCTCTACCTCAACGGGCGCAAGAAGCATCAGTTCATCACCAGTTTCGGCCGCAACGTCAACCCGGAATGGGTCGAGGCCGAACTCACCCAGCGTCGCCACATCGCCCAGGCGTTCGTCTACGGCGAAGCGATGCCGAGCAACCACGCCCTGCTCTGGCCCCATCGGCCGGACTGCACCGATGAAGAACTGGCCACCGCCGTGGCCCAGGCCAATGAGGCCTTGCCCGATTACGCTCAGGTTCATCACTGGACCCGTCTCGATCAACCGTTCACCCCCGCCAACGGCTTGCTGACCGCCAATGGCCGACCGCGCCGCGATGCCATTGTCGAACGTTACCGGGCGCTGCTCACTGAATCCGTTTTCCCCGAGGTATCTGCACCATGAGTTTTTTCGACACGCTGCAAGAAGCCACCTATCAAGAACGCCACGAGCTGTTCAATCTGCCGATCATCCGCGATGCCCTTGAGGGCAACGTGAGCCTGGACAGCTACCGCGCCTTCCTCACCCAGGCCTACTACCATGTGCGCCATACCGTGCCGTTGATGATGGCGTGCGGCGCACGTCTGCCGCAGCGTCTGGAATGGCTGCGCAAAGCGGTGTGCGAGTACATCGAGGACGAATACGGCCACGAACAGTGGGTGCTCGACGACATCGCAGCCTGTGGCGGCGACAAAGACGCCGTGCGTGATGGTCGTCCATCGCTGCCGATCGAGTTGATGGTCAGCTTTCTTTACGACCTGATTGCCCGGGACAACCCGGTGGGCCTGTTCGGCATGGTCAACGTGCTGGAAGGCACCAGCATCGCCCTGGCCACCCACGCGGCCGGCAGCATCCGCGAACGCCTGGCGCTGCCGGAGACCGCCTTCAGCTACCTGAGCTCCCACGGCTCACTGGATATCGAACACATGCAGACCTACCGCCGCTTGATGAACCTGCTCGAAGACCCGGCCGACCAGGCTGCGGTGATTCATGCCTCAAAGGTCGTGTACACGCTCTACACCGACATGTTCCGTGGCCTGCCGCGCGATGGGGAGAATCTGCATGCGCCCGTCTGAGGCTCGCGTGGTATTGACCGGCGCCAGTGGCGGCATCGGCCTGGCCATCGCCGGCACCCTGTGTGCCAGTGGTGCACACGTATTGGCCGTGGCCCGGCATCGAGAGTCGCTGGAGCCCTTGCTCGAGCGCTACCCGGAGCAGTTGCGCTGGGTCGGGGCGGACCTGACCCTGCCCGACGACCGGCGCAAAGTGCTGGCGGCGGCCGAGGCCATCGGCGGCATCAACCTGCTGATCAATGCCGCGGGCGTCAATCACTTCGCCATGCTCGAACAACTCGATGACAGCGAGATCAACGCCATGCTCGCGGTGAACGTCGGCGCGCCGATCAGCCTGACCAAGTTATTGCTGCCGCTGCTCAAGCAGGCCGAGAGTGCCATGGTGGTGAACGTCGGTTCGACCTACGGCTCCATCGGCTACCCCGGTTACGCCAGCTATTGCGCCACCAAGTTTGCCCTGCGCGGTTTCTCCGAAGCCCTGCGCCGGGAACTGGCCGATACCCGGATCAACGTGCTCTACGTCGCCCCCCGAGCGACCCGCACCAGCATGAACAGTGCGGCGGCCCAAGCGCTGAACGATGCGCTCAAAGCCAATGTCGACGACCCGCAAACCGTTGCCTCGGCGGTCATCCACGCCATTGCCGGTGACCGTCGCGACTTGTACCTGGGCTGGCCGGAACGCTTTTTCGTGCGCCTGAACAGTCTGTTGCCGCATCTGGTGGACCGTGGCTTGCGCAAGCAATTGCCGCTGATCCGTCGCCTGAGTCAGAAGCCCGATAAGGAGAGCCTCAAACCATGAAGAAAATTCTCACTTGCTTGTTGCTCGCCGTGCTGAGCCAAAGCGTCTGGGCGCTGGAAGCCGCCGATCAGCAGCGCCTCAATGCCATTCAACAAAGCTGGGCGCACATCCAGTACGAATTGCCTGCCGAACAGCGCAGCGCCGCCTTCGAAAAACTCGCAGCCCAGGCCTCGGCGTTCACCCGGGAACGCCAGTCCCTGGCCGAAGCGTGGATCTGGTCCGGCATCGTCACCAGCAGTTGGGCCGGCGCCCAGGGAGGCCTCGGTGCCCTGAGCAAGGCCAAGGCCGCCAAAGTCGATCTGGAAAAAGCCCTGGCCATCGATCCCAAGGCCCTGCAAGGCTCGGCCTACACCAGCCTCGCGGCGCTGTATGATCGGGTGCCCGGCTGGCCTATCGGTTTCGGCGACGCCGACAAGGCCGAAAAACTGTTGAAGCAGGCCTTGGACCTGAACCCGACCGGCATCGACAGCCTGTACTTCTGGGGTGATCACCTTTACCGTCAAAAGCGCTATGGTGAAGCTCGGGATGCCCTGCAAAAAGCCCTGCACGCCGCGCCCCGTCCTGGCCGGGAAAGYGCCGACGCCGGGCGTCGCAAAGAGATCGAAGCATTACTGGGTGACGTGAACAAGAAACTCGACTGACAGGAGTCCCGTGTGCGCTTATTACTGATCGAGGATGACGTAGCCCTTGGCGAGGGCATTCATCAGGCCCTGGGCCGTGAGGGTTACACCGTCGACTGGCTGCAGGACGGCAGCAACGCCTTGCATTCACTGCTCAGCGAAACCTTCGATGTGGCCGTGCTCGACCTCGGCCTGCCGCGCATGGACGGTCTGGAAGTGCTACGCCGCTTGCGTGACAGCGGTTCGAACCTGCCGGTGCTGATCCTCACCTCTCGGGATGCCACTGAAGACCGCATCGCCGGGCTGGATGCCGGCGCCGACGATTACCTGGTTAAACCCTTCGATCTGGCCGAACTCAAGGCTCGCCTGCGAGCTTTGTTGCGCCGCAGTGCCGGTCGCGCGCAAGTGCTGATCGAACACGCTGGCATCTGCCTGAACCCCGGCACCCAGCAAGTCAGCTATCAGGGCGAACCGGTGGCGCTGACGCCCAAGGAATATCAACTGCTCCATGAATTGCTCTCGCCTCCGGGCCGGGTCATGACCCGCGATCACCTGATGCAACTGCTTTACGGCTGGAACGAAGAAGCCGAAAGCAACACCCTGGAAGTGCACATCCATCACTTGCGCAAGAAGTTCTCCACCGACCTGATCCGCACCATTCGTGGGGTGGGTTATCTGGTGGAGGAGCGTCGATGACTTCGATCCGGCGTCGCACCCTGACGCTGATCATCGGCCTGATGCTGACGGGGTTGGCAATCCTCAGCGTGTTCAACCTGCACGACAGCAATCACGAAATCGCCGAAGTCTACGACGCCCAACTGGCGCAGAATGCCCGGCTGCTGCAGGGTGTGATGCGCATGCCGCTGGCCAGCCATGAACACGCCGAACTGTATCAAGCGTTCAACAAGGCCTTGAGTGAAGCGGTGCCGGGCGTCGATGGTCACCCCTATGAAGGCAAAATTGCCTTTCAGGTGTGGAATAGCAAAGGCGAAGTGCTGGTGCACACCGCCAGCGCCCCCTCCTTCACCGTGCCGCCGACGACACATGGTTTCAGCGATGTGGTGGATTTGAGCAGCCGTCATTGGCGGGTGTTCGTGCTCGAAGACAAAGAGAATGACCTGCGCATCTGGGTCGGTGAACGGGACGACGTGCGTGCAGACCTGGTCGACCGGATCGTGCGTCACACCCTGTGGCCCAATGTGCTGGGCAGCCTGATGCTGGCGGCCATGGTCTGGCTGGCCATTGGCTGGGGGCTCAAACCCCTGGCCGATATGGCGGCAACGTTGCGGGCACGGCACAGCGGTTCTCTGGAGCCGTTGCAACTGACCCCGTTGCCCAGCGAACTGGAACCGATGCAAGCGGCGCTCAATCGGATGCTCGCGCAAATTCAAGAGGTGCTTGGCCGTGAGCGGCGCTTCATCGCCGACGCCGCCCACGAATTACGTACGCCACTGGCCGTGTTGCGGGTGCATGCGCAAAACCTGCTGGAAGCCGGCACGGAACAGGAGCGTCGTGAGTCCCTGGCGTTTCTGATTGCCGGGGTCGACCGCGCCAGCCGTCTGGTCAATCAATTGCTGACCATGGCCCGTCTCGAACCCAAGGCTGTGACGCCGGTGCTGCACAGCATCGACCTGAGTGAAATCGTGCGCGCCAGCCTGGCCCAGCTCACACCCTGGTTACTGAGCAGGAACCTGGAACTGGCTTTCGACGCCGAGGATCGGCCTTTCAAAGTCCTCGCCGACGCCGGCACCATCGACATCGCCCTGAACAACCTGGTCACCAACGCGGCGAATTTTTCGCCGGAGCATGGCGTCATCACCGTGCAATTGAGCCAGGACGACGGGTTCTACAATTTGAGCGTCCAGGACCAGGGACCGGGCATCGACGAAGCGGATCGCGCACGATTGTTCGAACGCTTTTACAGCCGTGGAAACACCGGCGGCGCAGGCTTGGGCCTGGCCATCGTCAACACCATCGCGACACGGCTGGGTGGGCGGATTACCCTGGTCAATCCGCCAGAAGGTGGGTTGCGGGCGACGCTGTCCATTCCTGTTGACCAGCACCATTGAACACTCTGTGGCGAGGGAGCTTGCTCCCGCTGGGCTACGTAGCGGCCCCAAAATCTGAACAATCGCCGATTTTTATGAGTGCTACGCACTCAAGCGGGAGCAAGCTCCCTCGCCACAGGTTTCTCACTGACTCAAGATTCCATTACCCGAGCGAGGCTAGCCCGCGAAGAACGATAACGCGGTGTGCCAGACCTGACGCCTTCGCAGGCAAGTCGGATCGCAGCACCGCTCGCTCCTACAAAGGAATGGAGCCTCGCAGCAGAGCCTGCTCACGCTCACACAACTCCACCACGTAATCCCACAACACCCGCAGCCGCACCGACTTGTGCAGCTCGCGCCGCGTACTGATCCAATAACTGCGCTGGATGCTTTCGTCCGGCAGCAACGGCACCAGTTCAGGATCAGCGCTGGCCATGTAGCACGGCAGCACGGCGATCCCCAGACCCGAGCGTGCGGCCTGTTGTTGGGCGATGACGCTGGTGCTGTGAAACACCACCTGGGGGTTGCGGCAGAAGCTGTTGAGGAACATCAGTTCCTGGCTGAATAACAAGTCGTCGACGTAGCCGATCCACGCATGGCGGCCGAGGTCTTCGCGGCTGCGCAGTGGTGGCGAGCGGTCCAGATAGGCTTGGCTGGCGTAGAGCGCCAGTCGATAGTCGGTGAGTTTGCGGGTGACCAGCATGTCGGCGGCCGGGCGTTCCAGGTGAATGCTGATCTCCGCTTCACGGTTGAGGATGCTGACGAAGCGCGGCACCGCCACCAGTTCCACTTCCAGCCCCGGATAGCGTTCGAACAAGCCGTTCATGCGGCTGGCGAGGAACATGATGCCCAGCCCCTCCGTTACCCCGACGCGGATCTTGCCCAGCGGCGCGGTGGATTGGGTGATTTCTTCCTGGGCCAGTAGCGCGACGTTTTCCATGGCCTCGGCGTGCTTGAGCAGCGCTTCGCCAGCCGGGGTCAATTCGTAGCCTTGGGCATGCTGGACGAACAGCGCGGTGCCGAGGCTTTTTTCGATGGCCTCGATGTGCCGGGCCACGGTGGCGTGGGTGGTGTTCAAGCGGCGGGCGGCGGTCAGCAAGCGGCCGCTGCGCTGCAATTCAAGAAAAAACCGCAGGTCATTCCAGTCGAACATGAACCATCCTTGACGTTATGCCGTTAACAACGCTGTTTAAAAACGCACAGCAGCTGCGCAAAAACTAACATTCTTTTAACGAAAGCTAACAACTAGGATGACTGACAACAAGAACAACAATACGAGGTCAGGGATGCAGACTTCCCTTGATGAATACGATTACATCGTGGTCGGCGCCGGGCCGGCCGGGTGTTTGCTGGCCAATCGACTGTCAGCCAACCCGCAACACCGCGTGTTGCTGCTCGAAGCCGGCGGCCGCGACAACTATCCGTGGATTCACATCCCCGTGGGTTACCTGTTCTGCATCGGCAACCCGCGCACCGACTGGTGTTTCAAGACCGAGTCGCAACCGGGCCTGCAAGGCCGCGCCCTGAGCTACCCGCGCGGCAAGGTACTCGGCGGCTGTTCCTCGATCAACGGCATGATCTACATGCGCGGCCAGGCTGGCGACTACGATGGCTGGGCGGCCGAGGGTAATCCTGGGTGGGGCTGGCAAGACGTGCTGCCGCTGTTCAAACAGAGCGAAAACCATTTTGCCGGCGATTCGGAGTTTCACGGCGCCGCCGGCGAATGGCGGATCGAGCGGCAACGTCTGTCGTGGCCGATTCTCGATGCCTTCCGCACTGCTGCCGAACAAAGCGGCATTGCCAGCATCGATGACTTCAACCAGGGCGACAACGAAGGCTGCGGCTATTTCCAGGTCAACCAGAAAGCCGGGGTGCGCTGGAACGCGGCCAAGGCGTTTCTCAAACCGGTCCGTCACCGCACCAACCTCACGGTGCTGACTGATGTTGAAGTCGACCGCGTGCTGCTGGAAAACGGCCGTGCCTCGGCGATCAGCGCCCGTTGGCAAGATAAGGCGAAAACCTTCAAGGCGCGCAAGGAAATCATCCTGTGTGCCGGCTCCGTCGGTTCACCGGGCATCCTCCAGCGTTCCGGCATCGGCCCTCGCCCGCTGTTGCAACAACTCGGCATCGGCGTTGCCCATGAACTGCCCGGCGTGGGCGGCAACCTGCAGGACCACCTGCAACTGCGGCTGATCTACAAACTGGAAAACGCCCGCACCCTGAACCAGATCGCCGGCACGTTGTGGGGCAAGATGGGCATGGGCCTGCGTTATCTGTATGACCGCAGCGGCCCATTGTCCATGGCCCCAAGCCAACTCGGCGCCTTCGCCCGTTCGGGGCCGGAACAGACCTCGGCGAACCTCGAATACCACGTGCAACCCCTGTCGCTGGAGCGTTTTGGCGAACCGCTGCACGCCTTCCCCGCCTTCACCGCGTCGGTCTGCGATCTGCGCCCGCAAAGCCGTGGGCGCATAGACATTCGTTCCGCCGACCCGCGAGAAGCGCCGCTGATTCAGCCCAATTACCTGAGCCATCCCGAAGACTTGCGCGTGGCAGCCGACGCCATCCGCCTGACCCGCCGCATCGTTCGCGCCCCCGCCCTGCAAGCGTTCAAACCGGTGGAATACCTGCCCGGCGACAGTTTGCAGAGCGAAGAGCAATTGCACGAAGCCGCCGCCCGCATCGGCACCACCATTTTCCACCCGGTGGGCACCTGCCGGATGGGCAACGACGCGGACGCAGTAGTCGACGCTGAGCTGCGCGTGCATGGAATCCCCGGCCTGCGCATCGCCGACGCCTCGATCATGCCGCGCATCACCTCGGGCAACACCTGCTCGCCGACATTGATGATCGCCGAGAAAGCCGCGCAACTGATCCTCGAAACAACCGCAAGGAGTTTTGCCCCTGACGAAAAAGCACTGACCGCAGTCTCTTGAGCAAAGGAATAGCGGCACCCGCCCACAAGGCTGGCGTCGACAGTGGAACAACAAAAACAATCACTGTGAGGGATACCGATATGTCAGAACATGTTCAGCCCCTGGAAGCCGTCCGCAGCGCGGGCACCAGTCAGGAAACCCAGAAAGTCATCTTCGCCTCGTCCCTGGGGACGGTGTTCGAGTGGTACGACTTTTTCCTCTACGGCGCCCTCGCGGCGGTCATCAGCAAACAGTTCTTCGCCGGGGTCAACGACACCACGGCGTTCATTTTCGCGCTGATGGCCTTCGCCGCCGGCTTCATCGTGCGCCCATTCGGTGCGTTGGTGTTCGGACGGTTGGGGGACATGATCGGGCGTAAATACACGTTCCTCGCGACCATCGTCCTCATGGGCCTGGCAACCTTTTGCGTCGGTTTGCTGCCGACCTACGCGAGTATCGGCATCGCTGCGCCGATCATCCTCGTGGTGCTGCGCATGCTCCAGGGCCTGGCGCTGGGTGGTGAGTACGGCGGCGCTGCCACTTACGTCGCCGAACACGCACCGATCGGCAAGCGCGGCTTCCACACCAGCTGGATTCAATCCACCGCCACCCTCGGCTTGCTGCTGTCGCTGCTGGTGGTGCTCGGCTGCCGTTACTTCACCGGCGACCAGTTCGAAGTCTGGGGCTGGCGTATTCCGTTTCTGTTTTCGATCGTGCTGCTGGGCATTTCCACCTGGATTCGCCTGAGCCTGCACGAGTCGCCTGCGTTCGTGAAAATGAAAGAGGAAGGCAAACTCTGCAAGTCGCCGCTGCGCGACTCCTTCGGCAAATGGGAAAACCTTAAAGTGGTGCTGATCGCCCTGTTCAGCATCAACGCCGGGCAAGCGGTGACCTTCTATGCCGCGCAGTTCTACGTGCTGTTCTTCCTCACGCAGTTCCTGAAAATGGACCCGGCCCTGGCCAACAGCCTCCTGATTGTCAGCGTGATCATTGGCGCACCGTTCTTCATTTTCTTCGGCTGGCTGTCGGATAAAGTCGGGCGCAAACCGGTGCTGATGATCGGCCTGCTGCTGGCGACTGCACTGTACTTTCCGATCTTCAAGTCCATCGCCCACTACGCCAACCCGGCCATCGACCAGGCCAGCCGTCAGGCACCTATCACCGTGCTGGCCGACCCGGCCACCTGCACCTTCCAGTTCGACCCGGTGGGCAAGGCGAAATTTGATAGCCCGTGCGACAAGGTCAAAACCTTCCTGGTCAAACAAGGCCTGCCCTACAACAGCGAAGCGGCCCCGACCGGCAGCGGCGTGCAGGTGAGCGTCGGTGACGTGAAGCTCGACGGCTTTGACGAAGCGGCCCTGCGTGGCGCAGTGACCCTGGCCGGGTATCCGTCAAAAGCCGACATCCAGCTGATCAATAAACCGATGATCGTGGTGTTGATCGTCGCGCTGATCATCATCTCCGCCATGTGCTACGGCCCGCTGGCGGCGCTGATGGTCGAACTGTTCCCGACCCGCATTCGCTACACCTCGATGTCCCTGCCCTATCACATCGGCAACGGCTGGTTTGGTGGTTTCCTGCCGACGGTGTCGTTTGCCCTGGTGGTGTACACCGGGGACATCTTTTACGGGTTGTGGTACCCGGTGGTGATTACCGGGGTGAGCCTGGTGGTGGGGATGATGTGTTTGCGCGAGACGAAAAACGTGGACCTCGATAAAAACTGAGCGCTAACGGGAGGTTAGTTTGTGGCGAGGGTGCAAGCCCCCTCGCCACAAAATGTTTTCTGCACATCAGGTCTTGAGCACCTCAAACGTCACTTCGTCAGGATAGAACGCCACATACCCGCCAATCTGCGCAACCGACACCTTGGGGTGCTCATAACTCCATACCGCATTGGCACCTTCATGCCCGGGGATCTGCAGGCTGTAATAGCTGGCATCGCCCTTGTACGGGCAATAGCTGGTGTGGTCGGTGCGGGCGAAATACTGTTCGGCGATGTCCTCCCGCGGGATGTAGTACACCGGAGGATAATTGGTCTCATGCATGACCAGCGCCCGAGTGGACGACGCCACTTGAATGCCATGGAACTTCACCACCACGCAGCCGGGTTGGGGGACGATGGAGATGGGACTACCGGCACCTGGGACTTTCATGAAGTAGGTTCCTCTGTTGCTGTTGTGCGGTTTCCGCGCCCCAACAGGTATACCCCATGTTCTGGTATCGCGAGTACTTCGCAGCCGAACGGAGCGTGCTTCAGTCGCTGGATTGACCGCTGTCATCAAACGCAACAGCTCAAGCTGTACATCCATACAGATAAAGATTGCTCCATCGCTCATCAACCGCCATTCTGTGCACCTCTCGAACACTGATCGATGATGGTGGTTATGCGGCTGTACCTCTGTGAAAAACCTTCCCAGGCCAAAGATATCGCGGCCGTGCTCGGCGCCAGGCGTCGAGGCGACGGCTGCTGGCTGGGAACGGACGTCACGGTGACCTGGTGCATCGGCCACCTGCTGGAAACCGCGCCGCCGGATGCCTACGACGCGCGTTACAAACGTTGGGTGCTGGCGGATCTGCCGATCATTCCCGAAAAATGGAAAATGACCGTCAAGCCGCGCACGGCCAGCCAGTACAAGGCAGTCAAACGCCTGCTCGGCGAGGCCAGTGAACTGGTGATTGCCACCGACGCCGACCGTGAGGGCGAGATGATCGCCCGGGAACTGGTGGAACATTGCCGTTATCGCGGGCCGATCCAGCGGCTGTGGTTGTCGGCGCTGGACGATGCATCGATCCGCAAGGCGCTGGCGGCGCTCAAGCCGGGGGCCGAGACGTTCAGCCTCTATCATTCGGCGTTGGGGCGCTCCCGGGCCGACTGGTTGATCGGGATGAACATGAGTCGGCTGTTCACCCTGCTGGGGCGTCAGTCCGGCTATCAGGGCGTGTTGCCGGTCGGTCGGGTGCAGACGCCGACTTTGCGCCTGGTGGTGGATCGCGACCGCAGCATTGCCGATTTCGTCCCGGTGGCCTACTGGGCCATCGACGTGCAACTGCTGCACGATGGCACTGCGTTCACTGCCCAGTGGCGCGCGGCGTCCGATGCTTGTGACGATCAGGATCGCTGCCTGAACCAGGCGCTGGCCCAGCAGGCGGCTGCAGCCATTGGCAATGCGGCGAGCGCTCGGGTGATCAAGCTACGTACCGAGCGCATGCGCGAAGTCGCGCCGCTGCCGTTCGACCTGGGTACTTTGCAGGAAGTCTGCTCGAAAAAACTCGGGCTCGGCGCCCAGGAAACCCTCGATATCGCCCAGGCCCTGTATGAAACCCATAAAGTCATCACCTACCCGCGCAGCGACTGCGGCTACCTGCCCCTGAGTCAGCACAGCGAAGCGCCGGGTATTCTGGCGGCGCTCCGGCAAGCCGATCCGGCCCTGAACGCCTTGCACGATTATCTGGAGCCGCAACGCCGATCGCGGGCCTGGAACGATGCCAAGGTCAGCGCGCACCACGGCATCATTCCGACCGCCGCGGCGAAGAATCTCGATCGACTGGTGGGCAAGCAACGGGCGGTCTACACCCTGATTCGTGCGCGTTATCTGGCGCAGTTCCTGCCCAATCATGAGTACGACCGCACCCAGGCCGACTTCGACTGCGCCGGTGAAGCCTTGCGCGCCGTGGGCAAGCAGATTGCCGAGCCCGGCTGGAAACGCGCCCTGCCCGAAGCCCTCGCGCCCGCCAAGGGCCGCGAAGCACCGGCACCGCAAACACTGCCGACACTGGCCGAAGGGCGTGACTGCGCGGTGGCCGACGTGAAGCTCAAGGACCTCTGGACCCAGCCGCCCAAGCCATTCACCGAAGGCGATCTGATCAAGGCAATGAAGAACGTTGCCAAACTGGTGGAAGATCCGCTGCTCAAGCAAAAGCTCAAGGACACCACCGGCATCGGCACCGAAGCCACACGCGCCTCGATCATCCAGGGCCTGTTGGATCGTGGTTATCTGATCAAGAACGGCAAGGCCCTGGCCGCGACGCCGGCGGCTTTCAGCCTGATCGATGCGGTGCCGCGCGCGATTGCCGACCCCGGCACCACGGCGATCTGGGAACAGGCGCTGGACATGGTGCAGAGCGGTGAAATGAGCCTGGAAGAATTCGTCACCAAACAGGCCGCGTGGATGAGCAAGCAAGTGGCACGTTGCGCCGGCCTGAACCTGACCATCAGCGGGCCGGCAAGCCCGGCCGGGCGTGGCGCCACACCGTGGAAAAACAAACGCAAACCCGCCAAACGCAAGCCTTCGACTGGAACCAAGCGCGCGGCGAAACCGGCGGGCAAGGTTTGAGGGCAGCGAATCGAAATGGTCTAGTGTTCTTCAATGTCAGTTAAGACACCGAAGGTACGACCATGGCGACAATCAGGAGCCAGCCCTCGATAGAACTGCACGCCGCCCAGCGCGACGAACTGGAAACCATCGAAAACCTGATGCAGTTCTACATGTACGATTTCAGCGAATGGCTGCCGCTGAAGCTCGGGGAACATGGTTACTTCAACATCCAGCCCAGACTGGACTACTGGCGCAACCCGGCAACCCGGCCGTTTCTGATCAAGGTCGACGGCGAGCTGGCAGGGTTCGTGACCGTGGATAACCAAACCCATATCGTCGGCGCCGAGTACAACATCGGCTACTTTTTTGTCAGTCGACGCTTTCGTGGCCAAGGTGTCGCGAAGTTTGTCGTCTCTGCCCTCTTGAGCCGCTTCCCCGGTCAATGGCAGATTTTCCACATCGATGCCAACCAGCCTGCGCGGCTGTTCTGGGCCAGGGTGATGCCCGATCTCACGGCCGGAGTGTTCACCGTGCATCAGCTGCCGATCGACGGTTATCCATGCACCGTTTACCGCTTTGAAAGATCGCAGCCCTCGGCAACGCCTACGGGGCCGGGGTAAGCGCTGCCGAAGATTCCAAACGGYGGCCACGCTGACTTTCTAATTCCAAAACCACTTTGTCCGACAATATGTAGTGAACAAAAATAATCACTACAAAACCGTTGACGCCTCCGATTTGCCCTTGCATGATGCAGACGTCTCCCCGATCGGGAGTACAGGCAACACGTTTGAGCAAGTTCGTCTGACCGCCGAGCTGTTTTTCCCGGATACACGCTGCCCACAAGGCAGATTGAAGAAGCTGACCTGGCCTGAACGTCCAGTACAAGGGCGAGAAACGCTAGCGATCAATCCTCATGAAGCTTGTGGCCGACCCTGAAAACGTCGGCAGTGGCCTCCAGGTTTTCGCTGCTTCTCTTCGTTGTGACGCTATTGCGTAGCAGTTATTCAACACGACTACATGCAACAGATGCGCGACCCCGTCGTATTGACGGTCGACCGCTGACGTCCTGGTTTCGGTGCCAGGGATCAACTAACCGATGGGCTACCTGTATTAGCGAATCAACTTTGAAAGATCACCAAATGGTCAAGGGGCTTACAATGAATCTGAACAATCAACCTACTATCGATGAACTGGCTCGTTTGTTCGCTGCGCAAAAAGACAGCCATGACAGCCATATTCTGTGGATCAGCAAATCGGGCCAGGTCCATATCGACTGCCTGTCGCCCCATGCCCACGAAGAAGAGTTCGACAAGAACAACCAGAACCTGCTGGCCCGCATGAAGATGTACCGTCGCGGCCAGGGCTATGTCGGCAAGAAAGCCGCGGCCGACAAGGACTTCATCGGTAATGTGCTGCAAACGCTGACACAGGCGTGGGCCTCGCTGCAGAACCAGAATGAAGTTCGGGTGATTGATCGGTTGTACTGATCTCTCCCAAACACAAGAAGGCCCCGCTCGTTTATCGAGCGGGGCCTTTTTTTGTTTCTTGTTTTTGCACCTCTAACTTCGTACCGGGTCAAAAGAACAAGGCTATGGTTAACAGTGCGCTGGACATCGGTTTATCCGCTGGAGGTCTGCGATGAAAACAACCCTGACATTCATGCTACTGGCATTGGCGAGTGCAGCCCATGCGAATAGTCTCCCCGGCATTCCCGCCTTCGATGTGGACTGTCCCGGGAAAATCATGGTCCACGCCGACCAGGATGGTCCGGTGATGATCAACAGCAAAGAAGCCCAGACCAAAATGATCAATGATCGCCTTTTCGAGGCCAAGGGGCCGGATGTGACGATCTCGATCAGCATCGCGGATGACGACACGGTAGCCGTGACCTATACCAGCAAGAAAGGCGGCAATGGCATCTGCCAGTCGGTGGATGATTGATTCACACGCTGGTGCTGCCGGCCATCACCAGGTTCGCGAACGCCACAGACGCGGCACTGTGATAGTTGTTCTTCCTGCGCAGCAATGCCGCGTCGCGCCGGGGTGCCTCGCCCTGTAATTCAATTCGGCGCAATGCCCGTTCCGCCGTGGCGATGGGCTCCGGGAGGATGGTGGCCATCGGCGTGTGGCGAATGACCTCCAGCAACGTACTCACCGAATTCACCTCGATCGCCACCTTGGGCGTGATGTTCTGCTGCCGAAAATACTCGTCGACTGAGGATCGGGTGATGAAGTCCGGCGTCAGCAACGCGAAATCCAATTGCGCCATTTCCTTGGGCGATAGCGGGATCTGCCGTTCGTACAACGGATGACGGTGCCCGACCACCACACCCAGAGTCTCGACAAACGCCGGCACGCACTCGATATCCGGGCTCCTCACCGGGGTGAAGGCAATGGCAATGTCCAGCGAGTCATCAAGCAACCCCGCCTCGATGTCATCCATCGACAACTCGAAAATCTGCAGATGGATGTTCGGAAACTTCGCCGCGTAATCGCGCACCAGCGGCCCCACCAGATACGCCATGAACGTCGGCGTCATGGCCAGTCGCAAGGTGCCGCGAGACAAGTCCTTCACATCATGCAGCGCGCGTTTGCCCGCTTCCAGTTCCACCAGCACCCGCCGGGCGCATTCGATATAGGCCTGCCCCGCGTCGGTCGCTCTGACCGTGCGCGAGGTGCGGTCGAACAGGCTGACACCCAGGGTTTCCTCCAGTTGCCGGATCTGCTGGGACAGTGTCGGTTGGGAGACGTGCAATGCCTCCGCGGCGCGGGTGAAGCCGCCGTGGTCGGCGACCGCCAGCAGGTAGCGCAAATGTCGGAGCAGCATGGGGCTCATCATCTATAGGCAGGACTTATGCAAAGCATTGTATATCGATCTTGGACGCTATGGATCAATCAACCGAAGATGGCTCCACTTTCCAGCCACAACCGATAGGAGTCACACCATGCAACAGTCCCACGCTTACCAGGACACCAGTCTGGCCCTGACCACTTCGATCCTCGATGCCAAGGCGCGCAAGAATTTGTCCTGGCAGGATCTGACTGACGGCACCGGCCTGGGTCTGGCCTACGTCACCGCCGCCCTGCTCGGTCAGCATCCACTGCCGGAAGCCGCCGCCAGAGTAATCGGCGAAAAACTCGAGCTGGACGCCGACTCCGTGGCCCGCCTGCAAATCATCCCGCTGCGCGGCAGCCTGTCGGGTGTTCCGACCGACCCGACCATCTACCGTTTCTACGAAATGATCCAGATCTACGGCACCACGCTCAAAGCCCTGGTTCACGAGCAGTTCGGCGACGGCATCATCAGCGCGATCAACTTCAAGCTGGACCTGAAAAAGGTCGAAGACCCGGAAGGCGGCTCCYGTGCCGTGATTACCCTGGACGGCAAGTTCCTGCCGCTGCGCCCGTTCTAAGTAACTGGCCACCTTTAGCAAGCGATACCCCGTAGCAGCTGCCGAGCCTGCGAGGCTGCTACGCCCCCTCATTCATTGCAAGGAAGTCCGCCATGAAAGCGCTCATCGAAGGTTTATTGAAGTTTCAGAAAGAAGCGTTTCCGCAACGTACCGACCTGTTTAAACACCTGGCCACCACCCAGCATCCCGGCACCTTGTTCATCACCTGTTCCGACAGCCGCGTGGTACCGGAACTGCTGACCCAGCAAGAGCCCGGCGAACTGTTCGTGGTGCGCAACGCCGGCAATATCGTGCCCTCTTACAGCCCGCATCCGGGCGGCGTGTCGGCCACGGTGGAATATGCGGTCGCGGTATTGGGCGTGACAGACATCGTGATCTGCGGGCATTCGGACTGTGGCGCCATGACCGCCATTGCCCAGTGCAAATGCATGGATCACCTGCCCGCCGTCAGCGGCTGGTTGCAGCACGCCGAGTCGGCCAAGGTGATCAACGAAGCCCGCCCTCATGCCAGCGACGCGGCCAAGGTCAGTTCGATGGTGCGGGAAAACGTCATCGCCCAACTGGCGAATATCCAGACCCACCCGAGCGTGCGCCTGGCCCTGGAAAAAGGCCTGTTGAACCTGCATGGCTGGGTCTATGACATCGAAACCGGCTCGGTCGATGCCCTGGATGCCGGCAGTCACAGCTTCGTGTCGCTGGCCGAACACCCCGGCACTTGCGCCGTGCACGGCAAAACGGTCGAAGCCGCCTGAAGGTGTCGACCGCACAAGCTGCACCAGGCTTGGCGCAGCGTTACAAAGTGGACACGCGCGCTACTGCGCCCGTCCTCGTTTCCCGGCCGGGAATGTGACACTCACACGGTCGCCCTGGTTATTTGTCGTCCGTCTTGGCTGACGATTGTGGCCGACGTTCAGGTGTGTCTTCAGCGTTGGGCGCTTCTGGAAAACTGCCTGGGGTGAACACATGAGTGAGCAATTCGCTGGCATCGATGTTGACGACACCAGGAACCGAACGGGCCAGAGCAACAGCGTGCTCACACTGTCTATGGGTATTGACGCGACCGCTCAATGCCACCGCACCCGCATGGGTTTTGACATGGACATTCAGGCCAAGAGTGGTATCGGCCAAGGCCAGGGCCGACTTTACCCGGGTGGTAATCCACGTGTCGTGAACGACCGTTTCCAGACCATGGGAGTAATGTTGGAAGTCATGAAGTTTCATGGCGCAATCCTCTCACACGTAATCAGATGCGCTGTCCGTCCCCGCGCGGGCACGGACACACAATAAGTATAGTGCGTGCCGTTGCCTGCGGCCGGCGGCTCCTGATGAGCGATGAAAATCCTCTGGGAGCAGCTTTACTTACCGCTCTCAGCGTTTGACCGACAGGCTCGTCTGGGTCATGCGGCTGCGGATCGTGAACACGCCATCACCCGAGAGAATCGCGCTGCGCGCAAACAGGCGACCGCTCTCCCAGTTCGAAAGCCCCAGTTCCGGCTTGTTCAGCGCGTACTGTCCGTCGACCCAGCGGGTGATCCCGTTGCCGACAAAAGGCGCGTTGACCGCGTTGTAGAACCGCGCCTGCGCCTGGGTATCTTCACTGATCAGAGACACGGTGAATTGCGGGCTGTAGCGGTTGAACAAGGCAATGGCCTGATCCAGATCGTCGACGATCTTCAGGCTGACTTCCGGGGTTTCTTCCCATTCCCACTCGCGGCCCAATTGGTCCTCGGGCAGCGGTTCGGCCTGTGCTTCGGTCTGATAGCCTTCGGCGCGGTACACCTCGACGCTCGCGGTGCGCCAATCGCTCGGCAAATGCTGCTCGCTGCCCTCGACGATGTGCAGTTTGCAGCCTTGGCCTCGCGCGGTGCCGGCCTGTTGCAGTGCATCGAGAAACAGCGGCACCAGTTCGGCTGCTCGGTCGCGATGGATCAGGCAAACGTTCAAGGTGTTGCAGACTTTGCGGTCCAGCGAATTGCGCACCACGGCGGCGAAGCGCTGGGCATCGGCATCTTTATTCGCGATCAGCCAGGCGCCACCGGTGCCATGCAGGCTGACGGCGGTGCCGGCCTGTTGCGCGATGCTGCCCAACTGGCTGACCGCATGCCCCGAACCACGGGCCACGGCCAGCGACAGGCGCCGGTCGGCGAACATTGCCCAGCCGGCGGCGTGATTGACACTTTCGACCAGCGACACCGCACCGCTCGGCAACCCGGCATCGGCCAGTGCCGGATTCAATGCATGGGTGACGATGGCCTGAGCGGTGCCCAACGCGTCGCTACCAATACGCAGCACCGCGGTGTTGCCAGTGCGCAATACACCGGCGGCGTCGGCAAAGACATTGGGCCGGCCTTCGAACACAAAAGCGACGATGCCCAGCGGCGAAACCACCTGCTCGACTTTCCAGCCGTCGTGCTCGACGCAGCTCACGACTTGACCGCGGGTGGCCGGCGCATCGCGCCAGGCCCGCAGGCCGGCAATCATGTCGCGGCGCATGCGCTCATCAGCCAGCAATCGCGTGGTGGAACGCCCGCGTGCCTTGGCCCGCTCGATGTCGGCCAGGTTGGCGGCTGCAATCAAGGCCCAGCATTCCGGGGTTTCCAGGCGTTGCGCGAAGCGATCGAAGAACTCGCTGATGGCGTGATCCGAAACGCTGGACATTGCGGCAAACGCCGCCTCGGCGCGCTCGATGGCGACCGTCGCCGCCTGCTGATCCGCCACCGGGATCAGCAACAACTCGCCGCTGACCTGCTCCACCAGCAGATGGTCGCCGGGCTGAAAGCGCGCCGCCAGTTCGGGGCTGACGACCGTGACACGATTACCGGCAAATGGGATCGGCGTGCCAGCGACTAGACGTTCGAGCGCAAGAGACATGAAGCGGTTTCACCATGCAGGGGGGCGGTCGGAAAATGTATAGGAAAATCCGTGGAGCGTCATTCACCGGGACGCGGTGGTGGTTACTTTTTCGCAAGTCGAAATACGTCCTGCTCCAGTCCATTGCTACCTTGTTTACGCTTGTCCGAATTCACGTCATAAACCACCAGCAACAAGGGCTCTTCTACACCATCGGTGCCTATAAAGGTCATCCCTTCGGCATGATCGCAGCCTTTATCTTCTCCTTGCCCGTAAGGAACCTCCAGGACCGACGTCAATTGTTCGCTGAAAACGAAACCTTCATCTGCTGGCCTGGCGCCGTCGCGCCATCGAAATACAGTGACGGGCCCGTCGAGGTCCATCGTCGGTCCAGCCAGGATCAACATATCGTCACCATCGAGGCATAAGTCCCTGACGCCGAGTCCATTCAGCTGGAAAAAATGCTTTCGATACTTTCGCCCACCCGGCCCGATTTTCTTCAGCCTCAGTGTGTGAGCAAGCTTGGGATGGTCTTCGGGTTCGACCTCCAGAATGATTGCCCATCCCCGCAGCACAGGCCCTCGCAACCCGATAAAAACACGCTTGCCGTTGACCTCGAGGCCTTCGGTATCGAACCCGTTGTCCTTGCCGGGAATGTGCAGGAATGCCCCAACATGTTCGTCGTCCTTGAGTTCATCGAGCAATTCGTTACCCAGTTGATTGCCGGCCAATTGAGCGGCGACTCGATCATCGCTGGTGGTGCTCTTCACCAAAGTGAACGTCCCGTTTTCTTCGACCAGCGGAATCCGGGCCAGGAGAAAACGATTGCCATCACGGCTGACAGTGGACAGACGCTCGGCGTTTTTCTTCAGGGACTTGGTGCTATCGGGCTTTTTCCGTTTCAGGCTGTGAGAGCCCACGATCCAGAGATACCCTGTGTCGCGGTCGTAACTCATGCCTTCCAGGTCGGCTTCAACGTCTTCTTTGCCAACGTCCGGCATGACCGGCAGCGTCAACAGGGATGCCAACGGGAACCGCTTCTGCTGATCAAACAGAAATTCGCCCGGGCTGGCGCGCTCGCGCTGGGTGAAACGTTCAAGGCTCAAGGATTCATCATTGGCGACCCACAGGGTATTGCCAATCTGCACCACGGCAGACAACCCGTCGCGCAAATGAGCGTCCGTCTCATTGAAGACGAGAAGCGCGGAACCGAACTTCATCATGGAATCACCCGCGCCTCCACCCGATCGGGTGAGCAGTCAAAAGATCTACTTCACGTTAGCGACCACCCGGTGCAAGTCAAGGAGCGCCATCAGAACACCGACCAGCCAATCCGCTGACTCAACAACTCCAGCGCCGCCATGCCCGCGAGCGAGTTACCGGCGGCATTCAATTCCGGTGACCAGACGCACACCGTGAATTGCCCCGGCACCACCGCGACGATGCCCCCGCCCACGCCGCTCTTGCCCGGCAGACCGACGCGATAGGCAAAGTTGCCCGCTTCGTCGTACAGCCCGCTGGTGGCCATGATCGAGTTGACTTGTTGGGTCTGGCGGGCGCTGAGGATCTGTGCGCCGCTGTGTTTGCAGAAGCCGTCGTTGGCCAGGAAGCAGAACGCCCGGGCGAGGTCCACGCAACTCATGCGCAGCGCGCAATGGCTGAAGTAGCTGCGCAGCACCGCCTCGACATCGTTATGGAAGTTGCCGAACGACTGCATCAGATACGCCATGGCCGCGTTACGCGCGCGGTGCTGGTATTCGGATTCGGCGACCTTGCCGTCCACCATGATGTTCGGGTTGCCGGACAAGCGCCGGACAAAATCGCGCATCGACAATGCCGGCGCGGCAAAGCGCGATTGATTGATGTCGCAGATCACCAGCGCACCGGCATTGATGAAGGGATTGCGCGGGCGCCCGCGCTCGAATTCCAGTTGCACCAGCGAGTTGAACGGCTGGCCGGATGGCTCGTGGCCCAGGCGTTCCCAAATCGCTTCGCCGGAGTGTTCGATGGCCTGCACCAGGCTGAACACCTTGGAAATACTCTGCACCGAGAACGGCGTGTCGGCGTCCCCCGCGCAAAACAACTCGCCATCATTGCCATACACGGCAATGCCCAATTGATTGCCCGGTACCTCGCCGAGGGCGGGAATGTAGTCAGCCACTTTGCCCTGACCGATCAACGGTCGGACTGCGTCAAGGATCTCGTTCAACAGCGCTTGCATGCCGGGTTCCGAAGTCTCGCCCCATGGGATTGCGGGGACACTGTCGCTAGACGCCGCTGGGCGGCGCTGAATCACAGTTTTGTATGGGAATGTATCTTTCACCACCCGGGATACACCAACTTGCACCGGGGGGCCTTTCAGACATATCGCCAATACAGCTGATTGCAACACTTCTGTCGTCCGCTGACCACCGGCAAACCGGGTCGGCCCTTGCTCAGGAGTGTTGTCATGATGACCCAAGTCCCCCGTTACCATGGCTGGTCGCTGTTTGGCCTGCTGGCCATGCTGGTGCTGTTGATGACCGGCCTGATTCTGCTGCTCAACCCCGATCTGGTGGAAGCCACCCGCAGCGCCATTCGCGCCACCGCACGCACTTCGTTTGCGCTGTTTCTCGCCGCGTTCACTGCATCGGCCCTGGCGGTGCTGGTGCCCTCGCCTTTCAGCCACTCGCTGGTGCGTGAACGACGCTTCATCGGCCTGGCCTTCGCGTTTTCCCATCTGGTCCACGCCATTCTGATCTACAGCTACGGCCAACTGAACCCCGAGTTCTGGCCCGGTCGCACCACCGTCGGCAATATTCCGGGTTCGGTCGGTTACCTGTTCATTCTGTTGATGGCATTGACCTCATTCAAAACCACGGCGCGCCTGATCGGCCCCAAAGCCTGGAAAACCCTGCACACCTGCGGCATGTGGGTGATCGCGGCGGTGTTCGCCTTTTCCAACTTCAAACGCATCCCCCTGAGCGCCTGGTACGTCCTGCCGTTCGGCCTGATGTTTTCGGCGATTGTCATTCGGCTGCTGGGCACGATTGCGCAGAAGTACAAACGTAGCCTGCCCCGCGCCTATCCCCTGACCAACAACACCCCGTAGCAGCTCTGCGCTCGCTGTAGCAGCTGTCGAGCCTGCGAGGCAGCTGCTACAGCGGCTACGGGTGATTGCCTGCCAACGATCAAACTCACGGAGATCAAACCCATGAACACTTCCCTTTCATCAGCCGTCAAAGGCCTGCACCTGAACCTCGACCGCGTCGGCAACTGGATCGCGCCCCTCACCCTGCGGCTGTTTCTGGCCTGGGAGTTTTTCGAGTCTGGCCTGGAAAAATGGAACGGCCAGAACTGGTTCGCCGACATCCAGGACCGCTTCCCGTTTCCCTTCAACCACGTTCCCGCCACGCTGAACTGGGAACTGGCGATGTGGGCCGAGCTGATCTGCGCCCTCACCCTGCTGGCAGGCCTCGGGACACGGCTCTCGGCGATTATTCTGGTGGTGGTCACGGTCGTCGCGACCGCTGCCGTCCACTGGCCGGCCGATTGGTCTACATTGAGTGAACTTGCCCAGGGTTATGCCATCAGCAACAAAGGCCACGGCAACTTCAAGCTGCCGTTGATCTACCTCGCAGCCCTCATGCCGTTGTTGTTCTCGGGGGCCGGCAAACTCAGCATGGACGCGTTGTTGGCTCGACTCTTCTGGCGGCGCAGTCACCGCTGAGGCGCCAGCGTCTCGATACCCCATCCAACTTATGCAAAGGAGCCATCATGAGCGTAACCAGCCAATGGATCGAAATCAGCAGCCCCGAAGGCACCTTCGGCGCTTACCTGGCCATCCCCCACACCCGTAAAGGGCCGGGGATCGTGCTGATTCAGGAAATCTTCGGGGTCAACGAGCACATCCGCTCGGTCGCCGAGCAATACGCCGCCGATGGCTATCTGGTCATAGCGCCGGATCTGTTCTGGCGCCACGGCCACCGTATCGAACTGGGCTACGACGAAGCCGGCTGGAAACGCGCCGTCGAATTGATGAACGCCACCGACCGCTATAAAGCCCAGGCTGACATCAAACTGGCCATCGATACCCTGAAGACGCATACCGGGCTCGACGGCAGGATCGCCTCCATCGGTTACTGCTTCGGCGGCATGCTGTCGTACAACACCGCAGCCAACGGTTTCGTCGACGTGGCGATCGCCTATTACGGCGGCGGCATTCAGAACCAACTGGATCGGGCCAGTGAAATCAAGGTGCCGCTGCTGATGCACTTTGGCGAACAGGATAGCCACATCCCCATCGACGCCGTGAAGCAAATCGCCGAGCGTTTCGAGTTCAACGACGATGTCGATATCGAGGTGTATCCGGGGGCCGAACATGGTTTCAACTGCTCGCACCGTGACAGCTACAACCAACGGGCGGCGGCCGAGGCGCATGGCAATACGTTGATCTTTTTAAGTCAGAACCTTTGATAGCCGAGGTTGGCGCTATCAATACTCGATGAGTATTCAGCCCGGAAACCAGCATGGACAACCTAGCAAAACCCAGACCAGCCTCACTGCGTATCCCCTCCACGGTCTGGGCCCTGGGTTTTGTCAGCCTGTTCATGGACCTTTCGTCAGAGCTGGTGCACAGCCTGTTGCCGGTATTTCTGGTCACCACTTTAGGCGCTAGCGCACTGACCGTCGGGGTGATCGAGGGCATCGCCGAGGCGACGGCGATGGTGGTCAAGATATTCTCCGGCGCCATCAGCGACTTTATCGGCCGGCGTAAAGGCCTGCTGTTGATGGGCTACGGTCTGGCGGCGTTGTCGAAGCCGCTGTTTCCCCTCGCGCACTCGGTTGATGTGGTATTTACCGCGCGCTTTCTGGATCGCATCGGCAAAGGCATTCGTGGCGCGCCGCGCGATGCGCTGGTCGCCGATGTCGCCCCCGCCGAAATCCGTGGTGCCTGCTTCGGCTTACGCCAGTCGATGGACACCGTGGGGGCGATTCTGGGTCCGGTTCTGGCGATCGTGCTGATGCTCTGGCTCGGGCAGATCCATCTGGTGTTGTGGTTTGCGGTGATCCCGGCGGTGATATCGGTGGCGCTGATTGTCGGTGGAGTCAAAGAACCAACCGATGTCGCCGGGAAACACACCTTTCGCTCGCCTATCCACTGGAAGGTTCTGCGGGAGTTTTCCCGGGGTTACTGGTGGGTAGTGATCGTCGGCGGGCTCTTCACGCTGGCCCGTTTCAGCGAGGCCTTTCTGGTCTTGAAAGCGCAGCAGACAGGCCTGACGGCCACTTGGGTGCCAATGGTGATGGTGGTCATGTCGCTGCTGTATGCGGTGTCGGCCTACCCTGCCGGCTGGTTGTCCGACCGGATCAGCCGCACCAAGTTGCTGTGTGTCGGCATGGGGCTGCTGATCCTGGCGGACCTGCTGCTGGCGCAAGCGGATTCAATCATGACCATGCTGGCGGGCGTAGCCCTGTGGGGCCTGCACATGGGCTTCAGCCAGGGCATTCTCGCGACGCTGATCGCCGACACTGCACCCGAGCATCTCAGGGGCACGGCCTTCGGCCTGTTCAATCTGATCAGCGGCGTGTGCCTGTTGATCGCCAGCGTACTGGCTGGCGCGCTATGGGAAACCTCGGGCTCCGCCAGCACTTTCATCGCCGGGGCGGTGCTGGCGGCTGCGGCGTTGGCGTTGCTCCTGTTGCGCAAGTCCTAGTCCTCGATCGCGGTGAACCCGCGTTGCAAATCCTCGATCAACGCGTCGACATCTTCCAGGCCAATGTGCAACCGCAGCACCGGGTTCAATGCGCGATCTGCCGCACTGTTGCGATCCTGGGTGTCGGCGACGGTGACCAGGCTTTCATAGCCGCCCCAGGACGCGCCCAGACCAAACACTTGCAACGCATCGATGAAGCGCTCTACATACGTAGCGTCGGCATCACGCAGTTCGAAGGACAGTAAGCCGTTACTGCCCGTGAAGTCCCGTCGCCACAGGGCATGATGGGGATGATCGGCCAGCGCCGGATGGAACACCCGTTTCACCTGCGGTTGCGCTTGTAGCCAATGAGCGATTTCCAGGGCCTGGCGTTCGTGCACCTCCAGGCGTGGCGCCAGGGTTCGGGCGCCGCGCAGCACCAGCCAGGCGTCGTCAGGGCTGACGGCGCTGCCAAAGGTGTCGCTCATGGACGCCAGCGGCTGCCAGACTTCTTGCCGGGTACAGACGCTGCCCATGACCACATCGCTGTGGCCGCACAGGTACTTGGTCAACGCCATGATCGAGATGTCCGCGCCCAGCGTCAGCGGCCGGTACAGGTAGCCCGAACCCCAGGTGTTATCGACGGCCAGCAGGATGCCCCGTGGTTTGCACAGTGCGGCGATGGCCGGCAGGTCGCTGAGTTCATACAGCAGCGAGCCGGGCACTTCGGTGTAGACCATTTTTGTATTGGCTTGCAGTTGCCCTTGCAGGCCGCTGCCGTCAGGCGCGAAGTAGCCGACCTGGATGCCGAACGGCCCAAGCAGCTCCCGAGCCAGACGCCGCACGGGCGCATACACCGCGTCGGTGATCAGCACATGATCGCCGGGCCGCAGGTAGGCCAGGAACGTCTGCGCCACCGCCGCCAGCCCGGTGCCAAACAAGCGGGTGCGATAACCGCCTTCCAGCTCCGTCACCAGGTCTTCCAAGGCAAAAGCGGTCGGATTGCCCCGAGCGCCATAGCTCAGCACCCGCTCCCGGTCACGGCGAGCACGGGCATCGCGCATCTGCGCCAGGTTGTCGAACAGCACCGTGCTCAAACGAGTGACGGGCACGTTGACACCTCGACTGCCACTGCCCTTTTCGGTACGCGCCGCCTGCACTAGACGGGTACGCACCCGCGCATCACGAGTCGCTTGAGACGGCGCGCGCAGCGGTTTCAGGCTGGCGATTTCGTCTGCGCTCATTTGCGCCAACAGGCCGATTTCCCAAGCCAGGTACTGACGAGCCGCGTCTTTGTTACCGGCGTGGCGATCATGGGTAAAGAACAGAAAATCGATGCACTGCTGATCCGGCGGCGTGTTGGCATCCTCTTGCAACGCAAAACCCGCCTCGCGCCAGGCGTCAACGCCGCCGCTCAACAGCCGGGTTTGCGCACGTTGAACATCGGGTAATTCCAGCGCCGCGAACGCTGCCAGCTGCGGGTCATCGGCCAGCAACACCAGGGGTCGCTGTTCACCGGCCACTTCACTTGCCAGCAACGAACGAATCGACCAGCGCGAGCCGGCGATATGACCTTTGCGGAAGGTCATGCTCGGGCGCAGGTCAATCAATGCCACCGCGTCATCCTTCAACGCATCGGCCAGGGCTTGCGCGGTGGTCACGGGCAATGTTTCGTGAACGGATACCTCAAGCGCGGGCAATGCCAGACCGCTACTCACCCCACCTTCCAGCACATAAGCTTCATGCCCCAACTGCCGAAGCCAACTGGCAACGATCGGCGCCCGTATGCCATCGCTGTCGATCAGCACCAACCGCGCCTGACGCACGCCGATATACAGGTCGGTAGACTGAATCAACTGTCCGCCCGGCGTGTGTTGCGCACCGGGCAAACTGCCGGCGACAAACTCCTCGGCGGTGCGCACATCGCACAGAAACAAACTGCGTGCGGCCTCCTCGGCCCACTGCTCGACCTGCGCCGCCGTAACGGTGTTTACCCCGGCCCGTGCGGCCAGTTGTACCGCGGCGAGGCGTTGTTGCGGCAAGGTCTTGGATGACACCTCATCGGCATAGCGGCGGGTGCTGCCATGTTCCAGCCGGAAATCTTCCAGGTACCAGCCCTGCGTACCGTTTTCCAAGGCGTAGACCGGATTCTTCAATCCCAGATTGATCAGGGTCTGGGCGCCAATAATGCTGCGGGTTCGACCGGCACAATTGACCACAATCGGCGTGCTGTCGTCCGGCACCAGATCCTGTACGCGATAGCCCAGCTCGCCGTTCGGGCAGCAGACAGAACCGGGGATGGTCATCTTGCGGTATTCGTCGAACGGCCGACCGTCCAGCACCACCAGAGGCTCGCCCCGGGCTTGCCATTCAGCCAGCTGCCTGGCGGTGACATGCGGTGTATCACTGGCCTCTTCCACCAACTCGCCAAAGGCTTTGGACGGCACATGCACACCCGCGAACAGTTGCAGGCCTGCCGCCTGCCAGGCATCGGCACCGCCGTCGAGAATATGCACGCAGCTGTACCCCAGCGCCTGCAAACGCCGAGCAGAGCGCACCGCGATGTCCCCGCCGTTCTGGTCATAGATCACCAGCCGCACCTGAGGATTCGGCGCCAGGCGTCGGACCTCCAGCTCCAGGCGACTGTAGGGCAGGTTCACCCCGTGAAACAGGTGAGCTTCGCCATATTGGCCATGCTCACGCACGTCAAACAGGGCAATTTCCTGCCCGTCGAACAGCCATTGCTGCAGTTGCCCTGGGGTTACGGTCTGGCTCATGTGTAGGCCTTGATCGACGGCGCCATTTGCGAGGCGTTGTAATTGAGAATGCGCCCGTCGGCCTCGACCCCATAACGGCCATTGAGCGATTCCAGCGGCAAACCGTACAGGTGGAAATGCAGGGTCGGCTGCTCGCCTTCGACACGGATGCCATGCAGGTCTTCACCGAGAAACGAGATCGACGTGCCGGGATGCACGATCACTTCTTTTTCCAGGTGCAACGTGGTGAACCCAGGCTCGCGGCCCTCGTCATCACGGGTGTAGACGTAATTGATTTCCTGACCTTCGATGGCGCTGATGATCGCCCAGGTTTCGTGGTTGTGCGGGATCGTACTTTTACCCGGCAGCAATGAGTTGAGGTACAGCGTCGGCGTGTCGCCATCGTCGTTGAGGCGGTAGCGGAACGCGGTGCTGCCCTGCCCCGGCACGGGCGCCGGGAACGCGTCGAAATTAAACAGATCACGGCGCTCGGCCAGGGTTTCGAGCAAGGCGACGATCTCCGTCAACGCGGCGCGGTCGACGCCACGCTGATGGATGACGCGGATTTTCTTGAGGAAATCCTCGATGACGGCGGCACGGCTATTGGTACTCATGAACAGACTCCTCGGTATTAGACGGACAGGCTGTAGYGGCTCAGGTTACTCAACAGATACGGATCGTTGGCGACACGGGGACGGCGTCCCGGATCGCCCAGGGCGTGACGCAGAAACTCCCGGGTCCGCTCGCTGGTGGGGTGCTGGAAGATCTGCTCGGCACTACCGCGCTCGACGATCACGCCGTTTTCGGTGAAGTAGACGATGTCGCTGATCTCTTCGGCAAAACGCATTTCGTGGGTCACCAGCACGCAGGTCATGCCCTCTTCCGTGAGTTCGCGAATCACCGTAAGCACCTCACCAACGGTTTCCGGGTCGAGGGCAGAAGTCACCTCATCGAACAGAATCAGTTCCGGGCGCATGGCCAACGCCCGGGCAATCGCCACCCGCTGTTGCTGACCGCCGGAGAGTTGCCCCGGATAGGCATCGGCCTTGTGCTCCATGCGCACCTTGGCCAGCAAGGCGCGGGCGTCTTTTTCGGCCTCGGCGCGGTTGCGCCCGAGCACTTTGCGCGGGGCGATTACCAGGTTCTCCAGCACCGACAAATGCGGAAACAGGTTGTACTGCTGGAACACAAACCCCACACGCTTGCGCAATTCGATACGCTGGCTTTCCTGGGCCAGGGTGTGAACCTCGGTGGCGCCGACGCGGATGCTCCCGCGCTGGGGCTGCAACAGGCCGGTGATGCAGCGCAGGATCGTCGACTTGCCGGAGCCGGACGGGCCAATGATCGACACGGCCTGGCCGCGATGCACGTCGAGGTCTATGCCCTTGAGCACCGGGTTGCTGCCAAATGACAGGTGCAGGTCGCGCAGGCTGACCAAGGGTTCGGCGACGGTTTCAGTAGAAGGCATAACGTCGCTCCAGGCGTTGGGTGAGTCGGGAAATCGGGTAGCAGTAAGCAAAGAACAGCACCAGCAGGCTCAGGTAAATCACCACAGTGAAGCCGGTGAGGTTCACCGTGTTGCTGGCGATTTGCGCGGTGTCGATCACGTCATGCACGCCCACCAAAGACGCCAGTGCGGTGCCCATGGTGATCACCGCGTAGAGGTTCATCCACGGCGGCAACATGCGTTTGAAGCACTGCGGCAGGATGATCGAGCGGAAAATCTGCCCGCGAGTGAAAGCCAGGGATCGCGCCGCTTCCCACTGGGTACTGGGGATCGAGGCGACGGCACCACGGAAGATCTCCGCAACATTGGCGCTCGCCGGCAACGCCAGGCCAATCGTGACCTTGACCCAGTCCGGGAACGCGACATAAGCGCTGCCGATGTGGATCTCGAACGGGAACACATAGGTGGTGAAATAGATCAGCACCAGCCACGGCGCGTTGCGAAAAATCTGCACCCAGATCCGCGCCGGCAAGCGCAGCAGCCACAACGGCGACAACGTCAGGGCACCGACCAACAACCCCAGCAACGAGCCCAGCCCGATCGCCACCAGACTGATCAGAATGTTCTGGCCAAACCCGACGACCAAGGCTGGCGACCATTGCAGCAAAGCCTTGAGTACCGGGCTGTGCGGCGCGAAATACACCAGCCAGAGCACGGCCCCCACCAACAGCAGCAACTTGCCGACATGCCGACGCGGCCAGGCCAGCGGCGCGGTGACGGACGATTCAATGGCCATAACCGGGCATCCTCAGGCGCGCTTCGAGCAGGCGCCCCACACAATTGACGGTAAAACTCAGCAGGCCGAAAAACGTCAGGATCAGAATCATCAGCTCCAACACGTTATCGCTCTGGGTCCAGATCATGATCGCCGCGTAGGTGATATCGCCGACGGCGATGGCCGAGGCGACGGCGGTCATTTTCACCAGGTCGATCAGATTGTTGATCAGCGATGGCAAGGCGAAGCGCAAGGCCAGTGGCAGTTGCACATTCCACAACAACTGGCGACTGCTGAACGCCAGCGAACTGGCCGCCTCGATTGTCACTGCCGGCACCGCTTCGATCCCGGCACGCAAGGCTTCGGCATGAAACGCACCTTTGTGCAGCGAAATCACGATCACCACCCAGGCGAACGGCGTCAGCGGGTTGGCCGCGCCAACGGCCTGGGTCAGCAGCATGTTCAGCACCAGAAATGCGCAATACAGCTGCACCAGGGTCGGCGTGTTGCGGGTGACTTCGACAAACACCCGCACAGGTTTTGCCAGCCAGGTTTTACCCGAGGTCAGCATCGCCGCCAAACCGACCCCCGCCAGCAGGCTGCCGACGATGGTGAACAGGCACAGCAGCACCGTGGTCAGCGCGCCCTTCTCCAGGGTTCCGCGCTGATAAGCGTCCAGCAGAAAGCCGTAGTTCAGGCCGAATCCGGCGGCCCAGTGGACGAACAGTTCCATCCGGTGATTCCTTGAGCGACCGCCGAGTTCTTCGACTGCCTGTTGAAAACGATAAGGTGAACCGCTCAGGCGCCGTTGGCCTGGAACTGTTTCTGCAACTCCACCAAGGCCGGTGACGCAGGGGTGATGCGGTTGCGGGCCTGGGCGTCGATCAGCCAGCCGCTGCGGTGCAGTTCCTTGACGATGGGGTCGAGCCGGGCCTGGGTGTCGCGTTCGCCAGGTCGGGTCCAGATCACCGAAGGGGCCGGGTTGAGCTCCGGACTCAGCGCGCGATAGCCCTGCCATTCGGCGTTGTCGGCAATCAGCGGATTGATCAGCGTGGCGTCATGCACTGCCGCGACGCAGTTGTTGCCACGCAGTGCGAGCAAGGATTCCGACGAGCTCTTGAACGCCTTGATCTCCACACCCAGCTCGGTGAGCGGCTTGATGTAGCTGCTGCCCTGGGAGGTGCAGACGGGCTGGCCTTTGAGGTCTTCCCAACGGGTGATCTTGCTGTCCTTGAGCAGCGCCGCGGTACCGCCGACACGGTAGAAAGGCGTTGGCACAAAACCGAGGATCTCACCGCGTTCGGCGGTCCATTCCATGTTGGCGATCAGCAAGTCCACTTTGCCCTGCTGCAAAAACTGCACGCGGTTGGCGGGCAATACCGGCACCAGTTGCACCTCGGCGCCCAACTGCCGACCGAGTTCCTGAGCGAGGTCGACATTCAAGCCCCGTGGTTTCTGAGTACCCGGATCGATACTGCCGAAGGGGCCGCCGGACAGTACGACCCCCACCGTCAGCACATGCCGTTGCTGGATCTTGTCCAGCGTGGCATCAGCCTGAGCCCCGGCACTGGTAGCCAATGAGATCAAGGCGCCCAGCATCACAGGCAACCATCGTTTTACAGGTGAGCGCTCAAGCAACATGGATTTCCCCTCATGGATGATCGGCGTTCCCCGACCTGATGAGGCGGCATCCTAGGTACAGTCCTCAAGTAACGGAAATTCAAATATCTAATATCGTTATAACTTGCTGTGTTTACTCCAAGTAACAACCTTCAAGACACCCGTAATTACTGACACTCCCGACCTGAACACTAAAATATCGCCAAAAACACATAAACAAATGTAATGTTTATGTTTACAGCCTTGATATAAAAATAGCCCCGGAAATGGCCATGCCGACCTCACCCACCCTCGATCTCGAATTACTGCGCACCTTCATTGCCGTGGTCGATCACCACAGTTTTGCCGAGGCCGGCGCGCAACTGGCCCGCACACAATCCTCGGTCACCCAGCACATGCAACGCCTGGAACAACAAGTGGGGGTGAGTCTGTTCGAGAAGCGCGGACGCCAGAAGCAACTGACCGAAGCCGGTTTGCAGTTGTTGCGTCATGCGCGGCAGATGCTTTCGCTCAACGACGATGCGCTGAATTCCCTGCGCGAAAGCAACTTGAGCGGTGTGCTGCGGATCGGCTCGCCCCATGACATCGCCGACACCATCCTGCCGCCGATCCTCAGCCACATCGCCCGCTCGGCCCCGCGCTTGCGCCTGGAGATCGATGTCGGCCGCAGCCCGTTTCTGATGGATGACCTGCACCGGGGCAAGGTCGACATGGTGATCTCTACCCGCGAAGACCCGACGCTCGAAGGCTTCGCCTTGCGCACCTCACCGGTGTGGTGGATCTGCTCGGCACAGTACATTCATACGCCCGAAGAACCCTTGCCGCTGATTCTGGTGGATGAACCGAGTATCTATCGTCGCTACGCCCTGGAAGCGCTGGAGCGCGCGAATATTCCATGGCGCCAGGCGTACCTGGCGTCGAACCTAATTGGCATCAAGGCCGCAACGCGTGCCGGGTTGGGTGTCACGCCCAGAAGCATGGAAATGCTCGGCCCCGATATGCGCGTGCTCGGCGAAAACGATGGCCTGCCACGGCTGCCGGACGTGACCTACCACTTGTGGATTCGGCCCAACACCGTGAACCCGCTGGTGCGTCGGGCCTATGAGTTGATCAGGAGCAGTCGAGGGCTTTGACGCGGCCATTCAGAAGACCCGATCTGCGAGCGGGTCGCGCAGAACCTGCAACGGCTGCGGGGCAAGCGCCATTTGTCCCTCGACGCTCTGGCCCGGCAATGCGGCGTGAGTCGGGCGATGCTGGCGCAGATCGAATCCGGACGCAGCGTGCCGTCGATCAAAGTACTGTGCAAAATTGCCAAAGGCTTGAAGGTTTCGGTGACAGCGCTTCTCGAGCATCGGGCTTTCGAAGGTGTGGCCGTGCTGTCGGCGAGCCAGAGCAAACGCCTGGTCAGCGCCAGTGGCGTCATCAAGAAGACCATCGCGGTGATCGAGCCAGCGGCCATGGGGCATCCGCTGACGATAATTGCTGAGGTCGAGGTCGAGAGTGAGCGGATAGATTTGCTGGATGCCATGAAGCAAAGCTTTGCCGCGTGTCCGCAAGTGCAGCAGCGTTACTACGTCGCGGGCGAGTGGGACTTCGTGCTGATCCTCGCGGTCAGGAGCATGCAGCAGTACACCGACCTGACCCGCGAGTTGCTCTTTGAGAACAATAACGTCAAACGCTTCAAAACCCTTGTTTCGATGAGCACCGTGAAGCTGGGTTTGAATATCCCGTTGGACGTTGAATAGCCTACGGTGCAGGATGCGCAACTATAGCGCTGGGGGGGGCTGCGCCCCATTTCCTCTGTAATTTAACGACGGTATTTCTTTTGTAAAAGATCGATGGCGATCGCTACTGCAAATAAAGCAGCCGCTGCCAAAATCAACATACGAAGATGGTCAGATTGCGTCGAGGTTATATATGAATAAGCCCCGTGATTATTGATCAGGACTTGATGTGTCGCGTCTGGATTTTTCGTGCCCTCCCCCGCATATTGAACAAACAAGCTATTTCGATAAAAAAAGCAGTAAGACACCAGAAGTCCCAGCTAAAAATTTAGAAACCAAAAAAACCATTTTCATGCTCATCACCACGGACATCCAGCCGATCCAGAAACAGCGCTCGTTTGTCCAGCAAAAACCTCCTCACCAGTCTCACCAAATAAATCCTTTCCTGCTTTTCTCAAGCGCTTTCTTTTTTCTCTTTTATTATACCAATCAAAGACCAACCAAGAAAAAAACAGACAACAACCCCTATCGCCGCCGCAACAAGCACGAGAATAGATGAGTTAACTTTATTAGTTGTTGCAACAAGCCTTACCAGCGCAGTAAATGCGACACCACTATAAATACTATTTTGCAAAGTTTTTCTTGGGTTTAATGGTTGCCTTACGATGTAAAATAGCGCCCCAAACATCATTGAAATAACAATTGAGCAGGTAATTATGAGTAGCATCATGTGACCCCATCCTGATTAAAGCAATCATTAAGTGAACTACTGAGACTGAGATGAGCAGGAGGGAACCGCCACCCCCCCGCTTTTGAATAGACAAGCAAATAAGCGCCAATGGCTACTGGGGTCAATCAGGTTGAGTTCACAGGCGATAAAGTATAGATATGATCATTGACGACAGATCTCACGCCAGTGACTTTTAATTTACCACTATCGTAGAAAGTTCTTTCGTCCATGGACTACTCCTACTACTTCTAACGATCCATCTAAAGGCGTTCGTGGCAACTCAATTCAAATAGGCATCATTCTGGGTGATGCTAGTACAGGGCCATCACTCTGTCCAATGACTGCTCTTGGCCCCCGTGACTGGGGGGGACCAACAGGCCTCTTCGTGCGAAAGATTCTGTAACCTCAGCGACCAAGACTATCCGCCAATCTCCTGGCCTGCTGAGTCGCGACCTCACGCGCGCAGAGGTCAACGTCTTCCCCCAGGATGGTCTTCTCTACAGTTACCGAGTGCACATCCGTAACGCCGATAAATTTCAGCCAGGCTTCAACGTAGGGCTTCTGGAAGTCGAAGCGCTCTGCCGGGGTGATCGACTGCGCCGAAAAATCCAGGCCGCGGGCATACATCACCACAGCGGTCTTGTTGTGCAGCATGCCTTCCAGACCGCGCTCCGGGTCGAAGCTGAACAGGATGTCTTTCTGCGACACCAGGTCGATGAAGTGCTTGAGTTTGTACGGGATGCTGAAATTCCACAGTGGCACGGACATCACCAGCACATCCGCGCTGTGCAGATGCGCGGCCAGCGATTTCAAGGTGTTCCAGGCGTCGTCTTGCGCCGGGGTCAAGGACGTGCCGTTGAGTCCGGCGTATTTGGCCTCCATCGCCTGATCATTGAACTCCGGCAACGCCATGGTCCAAAGGTCAAGGGTGATGATTTCGGTGTCCGGGGTGTTTTCCTGATAGCGCGCAATGAAGCTGCGGGCGACTTCAAGGGAGGCCGAGCGCTGTTTGCGCGGGGAACATTCGATATGCAGAAGAGTAGTCATGGCACGCCTCGGGTAATGGGAGATGGGGGGCGGCAAACATTGCAACATAGTTTTATTTGGAATATAAATCGTAAATAAATAAGCCATTAATCACGTATCAAACTATGTTCGATGCTCTGCTACTCAAGACATTTGTCACGGTCGTCGATGAAGAAGGCTTCAGCCGTGCAGCCGAGAAGCTGCACCTGACCCAGTCCGCGGTCAGTGGGCACGTGCGACGACTGGAAGAACAGATTGGTAAACCCCTGTTGAGGCGTACCACCCGTTCCCAGCAACTGACGCCCGATGGCGAACGCCTGGTGGCTTATGCGCGCACGATCCTCGCGCTGAACCGTGATGCCTGGGCAGAACTGACACGCACGCCGTTTCACGGGAGGCTGCGGATCGGGGTATCCGAAGACTTTGTCGAATCGCGATTAATGCGGACTTTTCAGGATTTCGCGGCGCAGTACCCGGGGATGGAGATCGACGTGCAGGTGGGCATTCCGGGCACGTTGCTGGCCTCGATGAAACAAGGGCATCTGGAACTGGTCATCGGCTCTCTGTGCGAAACCAGCGACACGGGGCTGCTGCTATGGCAAGAACCGCTGGTGTGGGCCTGGTCGGCGCAGCCCGTTACCGAGTTACCGACGCCGTTGCCGCTGGCCCTGTTCCCCGAGCCGTGCCCTTATCGCGAGGTGGCCCTGACACAACTGGCTCGGGCGGGGATCGCCCAACGAACGGCGATGTTGTGCAGCAGCACGGCCGGATTGCGAGCCGCGGCGCTTGCTGGCTTCGCGGTAGCGCCCATGCCAGTCAGCCAGTTGGGGCAAGGACTGGCGGTTCTTGGTGCGGAACAAGGATTGCCGGATTTGCCCGATGCGCAGTTTCGGTTGTTCAGCGCTCCTGAAGCGGATCAGGCGATTGTGGCAGCGGTCACTCAACTCATTGTGGAGTATTGCTCTGCGCGCAGRACTTAAGAATCATACCTTGTTGACCCCGTTACTCACTGCTCAGGGAGAGCGCCATGTCTGTAGAAATCCAGCTTTCGGAAAATGCGACCGAAGCAGAGCGACTAGGCATTTTGACCCCATTGCTGGCCCATAACCTGGCCAACGGTGGCGACGACGCCTATGAAACTTTTGCTCTGTTGCTACGAGACGCTGACAGTAACGAAGTTATTGGTGGGCTGTACGGCAAGATCTCTTATCGATGGCTGCTCATCGATCTTGTCAGCGTTCCCGAGTCAATGCGCGGTCAGGGTATCGGAGAACGGCTAATGCGCATGGCTGAAGAAGTCGCGCAGAAAAAACACTGCATTGGTATCTGGTTGGAGACCTTCAGCTTTCAGGCTCCCGGTTTTTATCGAAAACTGGGTTACTCCGAATTCGGACGCTTGGCAGACTATCCACCAGGACATACCCGGCTCTATTACCAGAAGTTGTTGTGCTGACCGCGTTTTCGATCCAGGGCCGTTAGTTGTGCTTTACAGCGGACGGCTATCGGCCAACAGCGAACCTTAACGATGGTGAATCAGTCCTCACCTTCATGCGCTCATTTGCCAACCCGGTGCCGTGCAGCTACTGTCAGCGTTATGAATCAGCCACGAATTGCCTTGACCACGACTACCACGACCGCCAGAGGCGGGTCGTGAGAGGTGTCGTGAGCCAATAACACACGAACTTCAAAGGCCCGCCAGTGATGGATAGGGCCTTTTCTTTTGCCCTTGTGTCGCTGGTCCAAACGCAAGGAAAAGCACTATGTATGCACTGTTGATTCTCGATATGCAGGTTGGGTTGTTTCATGGTCCGGAAAAACCATGGGCTGGCGAAGCGCTGCTAGACACGTTGAATAACCTGTTGAGTAAAGCCCGGCGTGCAGGTGCGCCGATTTTTCTCGCACGCCATATTGGTCCACCTGGTTCGCCTATCGAGTCCGGAAGTCCGTTGACGCAACTGGTGCAGGAACTGGAGCTACAGGGTGACGAAGTGATCTTCGAGAAAAGCCGACCCAACGCCTTCACCAAGACTGCTCTGGCCGATCAGCTACGAGCTTGTGGCGCTCAGGGCGTGGTCATTACCGGAATGAAGACCCAATACTGTGTCGACAGCACCTGCCGCGCTGCACGGGATTTTGGATTCGATGCAGTGCTGATCGCCGATGGCCACACCTGCAACAGCACCCCTGCGCTGAAGGCTGAAGAGATTGTTGCTCATCACAATGCGACTCTGGCAGGACCATTCTGTCGCGTCGTATATGCTGAGGACTGGTGTTTCTAACCGCCATCGACAGACCGGTCCGAGTCAGGACCGATCTGCCCACTTTGGGTCAACAGCAGCCGTCGCCGAGTGGCAACGGTCGTGGCCCGCCCCTATCGCCCCCCCTGCTGCGCCCTCTTCACGCTCACACCTGATCCATAGCCTCGACCACTCCCTGATCCTCACCCAGAAACCCGCCGCTTTGATGCTGCCACAGCCGCGCATAAATCCCGTTCTTCCCGAGCAATTCGGTGTGGGTGCCCTGCTCGATGATGCGTCCGTTGTCCATGACGATGAGCCGGTCCATGGCCGCAATGGTGGACAGTCGATGGGCGATGGCGATCACCGTCTTGCCCTGCATCATTTCATCGAGGCTTTCCTGTATGGCCACTTCGACTTCCGAGTCCAGCGCGCTGGTGGCCTCGTCAAGAAGCAGGATCGGGGCATTCTTGAGCATCACCCGGGCAATCGCGACGCGTTGGCGCTGGCCGCCCGACAGCTTGATGCCGCGCTCACCCACAAGGGTGTCGTAACCGGTATGGCCTTGCCGGTCGCTCAGTTGGCTGATGAACTCGTCGGCCTGGGCATTGGCCGCGGCGCTGYGGATTTGCGCGTCGGTCGCATCGGGGCGGCCGTAGGCGATGTTGTCACGAATGGAACGGTGCAGCAGGGAGGTATCCTGCGTGACCATACCGATGGCGCCGCGCAGGCTGTCTTGCGTCACTTTTGCGATGTTCTGGCCGTCGATGCGGATCTCCCCGCTGTCGACGTCATAAAAGCGCAGCAGCAAGTTGATAAGTGTGGATTTGCCGGCGCCAGAGCGGCCAACCAGACCGATCTTTTCGCCCGGACGGATGTGCAGGCTCAGGCCATCGAGCACCTGACGTTCGCCATTGTAGTTGAAGCTCACCTTATCGAAGGTGACCGCGCCGCCGGAGGTCACGAGCACGCCCGCGTCCGGTGCATCCTGCACCTTTGGGCCCCGGGTAAAGGTTGCCATGCCATCCTGCACGGTGCCGATGCTCTCGAACAGCGAGGTCATTTGCCACATGATCCAGTGCGACATGCCGTTGATACGCAACGCCATGGCGGTGATTGCCGCCACGGCTCCTGCGCCGACCTCACCCTGGTGCCATAGCCACAGGGCATACCCCCCCGCCGCCATGATCAACGCCACCACCAATGCCTGGTTGACGATCTCGAACTGGCTCACCAGACGCATCTGACGAAAGCCGGTTTGTTTGAAATCCTCCATCGCTGCACGCGCGAAATGCGCTTCACGATTGGAGTGGGAGAACAGCTTCACCGTCGTGATGTTCGTGTAGGCGTCTGAGATACGCCCGGTCATCATCGACCGCGCATTGGCCTGCTCCTGCCCGACTTTCCCCAGGCGGGGCACGAAGTACCACATGGCCAGCCCGAACAACACGACCCAGGCAATGAAAGGCAGCATCAGTTTCAGGGCGAAGCCGCCGGCCAGTGCGATGATCGCGATGAAATATACCCCGATCCCGGGTGCGATCTCGATAAGGGTGAATAGCATGTCGCGCACCGCCAGCGCAGTCTGCATCACCTTGGTCGTGACCCGGCCGGAAAACTCATCGGAAAAAAACGAAAGGCTTTGCCGCAGCATCAAGCGATGGAAGTCCCAGCGCAGCCGCAACGGCAAGTTAATCGCCAATATCTGGTGCTGCACCATGGTGCGCAACGCCACCAGCCCGACACTGGCCACCATGATGATGCCCATGCCCCACAACACGCGACTTTCCTGCGCAGCCGCTTCACCGCCTGCCTGCCAGGTCGAGAGCAGGTCCACGACCTGCCCGAGGAAGGAAAACAGCCAGGCTTCGTAAATCGACACACCGGCACTGAGCAGCGCAAACACCAGAATGTAACCGCGGGCACCCCGCGTACAGGCCCACAGGAAGCGAGCCAGGCCGTCGGGTGGCGGTGGTACCTCGTCAGGAGGAAAAGGGTCGAGCCTTCGTTCAAACGCACGAAGCATGGTGTTCTCCAAAACGATCAAGTTGAGGAGATTCTGCCATTGAACGGTTGCTTTGAGGGGGTTGCGAAGTTAGAGGTATGGCGCTTAGGCAGGTCGCTCTGAGGATTGGGCTGCCGGGGGCGGCCTCTTATACGCTGCCAGAGATCCGCTCGGCAGGGATAAATTTGTCGGTATCGAAGGGGGCTGGCCAAGACCGGACGTTCATCGAAGCACCGCTTTCAGCTGTGGATTCAACCGGCCAAAACAGACATCCCGTTACAACCCCTCTTGGGCAGCAGCTGCCTCTGCATGGGCATCGAGGCAGCTATCCATACTTACGACCTAAGCTTGGAGCAGGTTGTAGATCTTGACGTCCGGATCGACGTCAGCCTCGTAGTCCACCCCTTCGATCCCGAAACCGAAGAGACGCAGGAACTCCGCCTTGTAACCGACAAAATCAGTAAGTTCATAAAGGTTGTCATTGCTGACCTGATCCCATAGTTGCTTGACCCGATCCTGGACTTCGGGAGCCAGCTCCTTGTAGTCCGCGCGCAGGCGACCCTCTTGATCCATAACTGGAGAATGGCCGTACAAGCTGTCTTTGTAGAGCGCGTAGACCTGCTCGACGCATCCCTCGTGTGTGCCCTGCTCCTTCATGACTTTGAACAACAATGACAGATACAGCGGCATGATCGGGATAGCTGAACTTGCCTGGGTAACCACCGCTTTCAATACCGAGACCCGCGCGTCGCCTCCCAGAACAGCCAACCGTTCACGGATACCAAGGACTTTCTGATCCAGGTCCTTCTTGGCCGCACCAATGGAGCCGTTCCAGTAGATGTCATGAGTCAGCTTTTCGCCCAGATAAGTGAACGCGGTCGTTTTCGCCCCATCAGCCAGAACACCCGCTTCGTGCAAGGCATCGATCCACATCTGCCAATCTTCGCCGCCCATCACGGCCACCGTGCCATCGATTTCGCTTTGGATCGCGGGTTGTAGCGTGGTGTCCTTGACCACTTCCTTATCAGTATCCAGGCCCCGCAAGGTCACGGCCTTGTCGAGCGGCTTGAGGGTAGAACTGAGTACTTCACCCGTCTTGGGGTGTGTCCGGCGCGGTGCGGCAAGACTGTAAACAACCAGGTCGACCTTCCCGAAGTCGCGCTTGATAACGTCGATAGTCTTCTGTTTGATCTCATCGGAAAAAGCATCGCCGTTGATGCTCTTGGCGTAGAGGCCGTCGGACTCGGCAAACGTGTGAAAGGCCGCTGTGTTGTACCAGCCGGCGGTGCCGAGCTTGCCCTCATCGCCTTCACGTTCGAAAAACACACCGAGAGTGCTGGCGCCACAACCAAAAGCTGCCGTTATACGCGCAGCAAGTCCGTATCCGGTCGATGCACCAATCACCAGTACGTTCTTTGGCCCCCCGGTGATCAATCCTTTCGTAGTAACGTAATCGATCTGATTCTTGACGTTGGCTTCGCAGCCAGTGGGGTGGGTAGTCACACAGACAAAGCCGCGAACGCGCGGTTTAATGATCATAAAAGATCTCCCTCTTCCAGGATGAGAGCCAACCTTGGCTACGAAGTTATAGACGCCTGGATAGCTGGAACGTCACGATGAAGGATCTGCAGCGATTGGTACCTCGCCAAGCAATGCTTGAACAAATCCTTCCTACTGGTCATATAGCATTGGCGACCTAGAGCCTGGCAAGAGACTGCAACGGTCTAGTCTCGACCGTTGGGTGGTCAGACGTCCGTCTGTTCCGCCATTTCCAGGGCGTCATCGACCTCGATCCCCAAGTATCTAACGGTACATTCAAGCTTCGTACGGCCAAGCAGGAGTTGCACTGCTCTCAGGTTCTTCGTCCTGCGATAGATTAGCGATACCTTAGTTCTCCGTAGCGTGTGGTTACCGTACATGGTTGGAATGTCCTGCATCGGCAGCCTCTCTACGAAAGTCGTTAGGTTCAGCGGTTGTTACGGAGTGCCCATTGGCTCGCGCAAATGGACGGAATCCGTGTGTCAGTCCGCACTTGGCCGTTTTTGACTATCTATCGCCACCGGCAGCTTTGGGTCGAAAACAGTCAGTTCAATCAAGAATGGGACGAAGGAAACTGCGCTCGTAGCTCAGGATGAATTTTTGCTCGGTAGCCTGCGTCACCAATTGAACGCACTCAGGATCTACTCCGGCCTCCCTACGGTACTGCTCATAATCTGCCAGGCTGGAAAAGCTGAATATACAGTAAGCGATATTGTTGGCGCCTTCGGCTGGTAGAAAGTAGCCGTGGTGGTTCCCTCCCATACGGTTCACCACACGAATCCAATGGCGAGAATAGCTTTCGAAAGCCGGGATCTGGTAGGGATCGATTACATACCTGACGTGGCAAGTGATCACTGGATCATTCCTTTGAAAATGGGGAAAACACTATTCTACACATGCCATAAGCTGAGTCGTCGATGGCAGCATTGGGTCGATAACTGCCACTTGCATCTCTCATAGTGTGCACACGAAGATTCTCGACCAACCAAAACGGTTTCACACCGAATCAAGGACGATGCATGAAACAAGTCGAAATTCATCAGATCACGCACCTGCCGCCACAGATTCTAGCCTTGGAAAAAGAGGCAGTTGGAGAGGGTTTCAGGTTTCTCACTCGGCTGATTGCCGAATGGCACTCCGGAGCGAATCGCTTCGATGCACCCGGAGAATGTCTTATGGCGGCGTATTTCACCCAGCAACTGATAGGTATCGGAGGCCTTTCAGTTGATCCATATGGCGAGACTAATACGGCAAGGCTGCGACGGGTTTACGTAGCAGCTTCTTCAAGGGGGCAACACGTGGGTCAAACGCTAGTAAAAGCGCTGGTCGCACATGCCACTCTTCGCTTTCAGAACGTACGTCTTTCCACCGATACGTCTGAAGGAGACGCGTTTTACCTGCACTGCGGTTTCATGCGAACAGAGGATGTCCATGCTACTCATATCATGCTGCTAGGCGACGCCTGATTCAGGCAGCTATCGGCCGATTCTGTTGAAAAAGTCGGCCATGGTTTGCGTATCAGAAAAGTACGCGTCCGAGATTGAAATCTTTACTTTTTGCAGTGGCTTCCGGACTCAGATTTCACGTAGCAGCGTGCAAAAAAGGTGTTTTCACCAGTCAATGATCAGGCACCTATAGTAGTTATACGCTTGCAAGGAATCGCAATGATCACCGTCTATGGAATTGACTACAATTTAAATGCCAAAAAAGCACAGATGTCCGATGTGCTACATAATTGCATGACTACCGTTCTTGGGTTACCCGAAGACAAGCGTGCTCACCGTTTCGTCCCGCTAGATAAAACTAATTTCTATTACCCCGGCGGCAGATCTGAAAAATACACAGTAATCGAAATAAGCATGATTTCTGGGCGAACGGAAGAAACAAAAAAGAAGCTCATRAAGCAAATATTTACAGACTTTGAGCGAAACTTGGCTATAAATCCGGTTGACGTTGAAATCACAATATTTGAGCAACCAAGTCATTGCTGGGGATTCCGAGGGATCACAGGCGATGAGGCAACCTTGAGTTACAGGGTTAACGTATAACAAGCGGTTCAAGCCGTTCGCTTCGCTCTCTGGGACCGCGTACCGCGGTTCCTTGATTTATTTTCTCGACTCAAATCATCCACTTTTTGGCCGGTTTAGGTCTTCCGGGAACGGCTGCTATTCAATCGGCCAAAAGCGAACACTTGGGCACGCGCGACCATATCCGCTACCGGGAAACTCCCATTTCCCCGGCCGCTCGGCCATCAACCAAAGCCTGGATCTCTGCGAAGACACCCGAAGCAAGGCTGGCCGGGACGCCCCAATAATCAAATATCCCGCCCTCATCTCTGTTTTGGCCGCAAGTGACGAAAACGCCAGTTCCAAAATGCCGCTTCAGACGCATCGCCAACCAGCCCACGAATCCGCTGTTGTCTACGTTTTCAGGGAAATGGAAACGGAAGACGCCGAACAGTTCTCGCTCGATGTCGTCGCAAGGGACCAGTTGACTCCATACCTTGTCGTCTCGAACGAGCGCCAGTGCGTCGGGATATGCCGCACCAGGAAACGATGACAAGGGAAACTCCAAAAACGTATATGTGCCAGGAAAGAACCGGACGCGCGCCTGAGAGGTCACGTGCAGCAGTCGGCGCTCGGTATCCGCTGCCGTTTCATGCGATATGTTCACCAATTCATAATCTCCGCTCTACGAAGCGCAAGGCGCTATTACTTTGATTGACCAGAGGCATGATGAACAGCAAGATCTTGAAGATAAATGCTCAAGATTTAATAACATTGACAACTAAAGGTTGTAGATATGGACAAGCTGAAAAGCATGGCAGCGTTCGTGGCGGCAGCCGAATCAGACTCGTTCTCGGCAGCCGCTGCCTTGTTAGGCGTGACCCCGCAATTGATTGCCAAACAGGTCGGCAATCTGGAATCTGAGCTAGGCCTCAAATTGATCACGCGAACCACTCGCCGTCAAAGCTTGACTGCCGTGGGCAGGGAATATTACTCACGCTGCAAAGCCATTCTGAGCGACGTTGATGACGCCGATGCTCTGGCCTTGGCAGCGAACTCAACACCGCGAGGAAAAATAAGGATCAGTGCGCCGTATAATTATGGCTCTCATCGACTGATCCCGTTCCTCACCCAATACCTGACGCGTTACCCCGAAACGGAAATCGAGTTGGAGTTGACGGACAGGTTCGTGAATGTCGTGGAAGAAGGCTACGAAGTCGTCTTCCGGCTGGGAAAACCTCAGCTGGCCGACAGTGCAGCTCTGGTTCAACGCGGTTTGAAACCTTTCAGGATGTTAGCCTGCGCATCCCCCGCTTATCTCTCGCGCAAAGGGGTCCCGCTCCATCCTGAGCAGCTCGTGGACCATGACTGTCTGGGCTACCTGTTTTCCGATCGAATGACAGACAAGCTCTGGCGATTCACTAAAGATATGCAGACGTTCACGATCCCCATTGCGAGTCGACTGAAAGTAAACAACACCATGGCCAAGGTGAACGCCGCATTGTCGGGTTTCGGTATTACGCTCTGCGTCGAGGACGTGCTGACGCCCTACGTGCGACGAGGTGAGTTGGTCGTACTTTTTGAGAACTTCGAAGGCCCCATCTACCCTGTCAACCTGATCTACCCCGCCGACCGTCGCCCTTCAGCAAAGCTCCGACACTTCGTGGATGAGGTCATCCAAAGCTTGGGTTGACCGCAGCAAGAGCTGATTGCACACAGCTTGAGCAAGCGTGCCAGTCGATGGATGGCGAGCACTGCGTGATCATGGATGTGGAACCCACACCGGCTCATCGAACCCCAGAAGTCGAGAGCACCAAGACGATGATCGATCGGGTCGAAGTGCAGTTCGACATCAAGCCAGAGCGCCTCATTGGCRACACCGCTTACGGTACTGCGCCGATGCTGGCCTGGATGGTGGAGAAAAAAGACATCGAGCCGCATATGCCGGTGTGGGACAAAACTGAGCGCAAGAACGACAGCTTTTCGAGTAACGATTTCCACTGGAATGAAGAGGCCGAGGAATACCGCTGCCCGGCCGGCAACGTATTACGCAGCGAATGGCGAGTCTTCAAGACGAGCGTTCGCACGTCACCAAAGCCAACACCATCATCTTCCGATCCAGGCAGACCGACTGCGCGACATGCCTGCTGAAAGCCAAGTGCTGTCCGAACACCTCGATTCGCAAGATTGCTCGCAGCGTCCATGAAGCCGCTCGTGATGTGGCTAGGCGCATTGCAGCAACGCCGGAGTACGTGCGCTCTCACCATGAGCGCAAGAAGGTCGAAATGCTGTTTGCCCGCTTCAAGCGCATCCTGAAACTGGATCGCCTGCGACTACGGGGCATGAGTGGTGCGGCCGACGAATTCACGCTGGCCGTCGCAGTGCAGAACCGGCTATCGATCCTGCACGCAATGATGGCAATATGACTCATCTTGGAGAAAGTAACATTCGGCGCGAGGCGAAGCCGGATGTCATGCGCATAGGGATAAGGAATATGGTTTCGATTCAGGTGGATGGTGAGGACAAGACCGCAAAGATCAGCGACTGGGCGATTCGCTGGAGCGACAAGTACGAAGCCCTGGAACTGACCTGTCACTTCCCCTCCAAGAAAAAATACACCCGTGCGCTCAGTAACTGCCAAGTTTCGCCCACCCGCGAGTTGACCAATGTATTGCTGCACAAGCCCGGCAGCACGATCGTCACGCCCATTGCCAAAGCTACGATTTACGGCGAGCGATATGCCGTCGTGCACTACCCGGGCGCCGAAAAGCCCTATGTCTACAAGATGGACGGTATCGGCTTTACCGCCCCGACATCGATGAAGGAAACGCCGGTCTTCCGCTATTTCACTCTCGTGGCGAATGCCCGACAGGATCACGCTGAGTCGAAAACTGATCGTGAAATTGCCGACAATGTGGTGCGCCAGCTCGGAAAACTGCCCGCCATCGCTGGCACTGCCCTGCAAGCCTATTGTACGGGGCGAAACGGCACGCTGGCGCCGGGTCAGGGGCTCATCTATCCGTTCGGGCTTAACGAGAGTCAGCTTCAGGCGGTCGAGCGGGCGTTCAGCGCGCAAATCAGCGTGATCGAAGGCCCGCCAGGGACCGGCAAGACCCAGACGATCCTCAACATCCTCGCCAATATTCTGTTACGTGGGCAGACGGTAGCGGTGCTGTCCAACAACAATGCTGCCGTGGAAAACGTCTACGAAAAGCTGGAGAAATACGGCCTGGGCTACTTGGTCRCCAAGCTTGGCAACCAGGACAAACGTGAGGCCTTCTTTGCCGATCTGCCTGCTTGGCCATCAAACGCGCCCGAGCCGGCACCATCCCTAGATGAAATCCAGGCCTTGCTGACCCGCTTGAAGCAGCACCTGCAAGACCACAACAGGGCGGCACAACTGCAAATCGAGCTGGACGAGCTGGTCATCGAGCGGCGCTACCTGCAGCAGTGGCAGGCAGAAAGCGATGTACAGGCCACAGTCTCGCTCGACAAGTACGGCCTGACACCGCGCAAGACTGCGGACCTCATGGCCTACCTGGCGTACCTCGGCGAGCAGCGCATTCATCTCAAAGACCGTATCGAGCTTCTGTTCAAATTCAGAATCTTTCGCACCAAGCCATTCACCGAGGGCGAGGCGCGCATGGCCGTTTTCCATGCACTGCAGATGCATTACTACGACAAGTCGCTACGGGACAAGGAAGCGGAGCTGCGGGCGTGCCGTGAATCGTTGGCACGCGCGAATTTCACGGCCCTGCTGAAAGAACTGACAACAGCATCGATGCACCATCTCAAGCAGCATCTGCAACTTCAGGTACCGCCGTCGGACAGCTTTGATGTCAAAACTTACCGCAGGCATTTCGATGTCTTCTTGCAGCGCTTCCCTATCCTGGGCAGCGGCACGCACTCCATCGTCAATTCGATCGCGCCGGGAGCGGTCCTCGACTACGTGATCATCGACGAAGCCTCTTTGCAGGACATCGTGCCGGGCATCCTGCCACTGGGCTGCGCAAAGAACCTGATCGTCGTCGGAGACAACCGCCAGTTGCCGCATATCCCTGTGGCACTGGGGCTTCAAGCGCCCGCCGAAGTCTACGATTGCGAGCACTACAGCCTGCTGGATTCGTGCATTGCCGTGTTTCAGGACACGCTGCCCAGAACCCTGCTGAAAGAACATTACCGCTGCCACCCCAGGATCATCCAGTTCTGCAACCAGCAGTTCTACGACAACGCACTGGTGCCGATGACCGAGGACAAGGGCGAAGCCCCCCTGCGCCTGGTGGTGACAGCCAAGGGCAACCACGCCAGGAAGAACACCAACCTTCGGGAATTGGACTCCCTGCTGAAGGTGCTTGGGGACGAGGGGCCGCCCGTCGGTATGGACGGCGAAGGCCGCGGTTACATCGCCCCGTTCCGGGCGCAAGTCAACCTTTCCGACACGCACTTGCCGACGGATTTCGTCAAGGACACCGTGCACAAGTTTCAGGGGCGCGAATGCGACGAGATCGTCTTCTCCACCGTGCTGGACAAGAAGCGCTACAACCAGGCGCGAACACGCCTGGATTTCGTCGACGACCCACGCATGATCAACGTGGCAGTTTCGCGGGCCAAACATCGCTTCACCCTGGTGACTGGCGACGAGGTGTTCACTGACAACAATGGCCACATCGCCGCGCTGATTCGCTACATCAGCTATTACGCGCAGGACGATCAGATCGTACGCGCGCCGGTGGTGTCGGCATTCGACTTGCTGTACCGCGAGTACGACCAGTCTCTGGCACGCTTGGACGCCCGCCTGCGGCCCGAGGATTCACGCTACAAGTCCGAGCAGATCGTGGCACAGTTGCTGCGTGAAGCGCTGTCAGCCCCGGCGTGCCAGGCATTGAAGTACCACACACAGATCCAGCTGGATAAGCTTGCATCGCCGGGTAGCCTCGACTGGACGGAGCCCCAGCGGGCGTTCATGAGGCGCGCCAGTTGCGATTTCGTGATCTATTTCAAAGTGGGTAAAAAACCGATAGGGGTGATCGAGGTTGATGGCGGGTACCATGACCGACCCGTGCAGGCAGCTCGGGACGCCATGAAAAATGAGATTTTGGCTAGAAGTGGCATTCCTRTTCTGCGGCTGCGGACAGTTGAGAGTGACATTGAGCGGAGAGTTGGCGACTTTATCGGGCAGTGGGCTAGTCCTACGCATGGCGCATAAGCACTGGGTCAGAGGTCGTCAGTCGTTGATGGTAGCAATCGACCCGAAGCTGCCTGTAGCCAAGCCGCAAGCTAGCCGATCGAAGGGTTACCGAAAGTATTCGCGACTCCTGTGGGAGCGGGCTTACCGGAGTGCCGCACCACCGCGAACACGGGCGAAGCCCTTGCCATCCAACACGATGCCAGAGACAGCATTTTGCATGTAAGGATCAGGCTTGGTCAGTAATCGCTTCAGGGATCGGGTCGAAAGCAGCCGCTGGCGAGGGACCGCTTTCGACCCGGGCTGTGTAAAAACGTTTTAGAGCAGGTTTGAAGGTTCGAATCGGAACGAAAACCGCGTTCCTACGCAAATTTCAGGACCACTGATCTGCCAATCACGGTCAGATTTTACGTAGCGACACAGACTTCAAAACGAGGCCTGCGTTTTTACACAGCCTGGACCCATAGCGGACACTCCAGCAGCCAGTCAGATGTGTCTACGAGACCAGAGGGCCATTCAACTTACTGGAAATTGTCTGCCCCCGACCTAGGCAACCTCATTGCGCACTTGACGGCAACTCTTATCCGGTATGGCGTGGCTTACAACCTCCTAACATCAGGCATTAGGTACTTTAAGGTCGAACAACAGCTCATCGGTTGCGCGATCAAAATGGTCGGTAAGGAAATCCAGCAATACACGCACGCGGGGAATCCGGTAACGATTGCCGTGTAATACCGCGTAGACGCCGGCCTCTCGGACACAAAAGTCAGGTAACAGGACCTTCAGTCGTCCAGCACGGATATCGGCTGCCGCATCCCAAATGGTCTTGCGTGCGATGCCATGTCCAGCCAACGCCCATGCGCGCGCGAGGGCGCCGTCGTTGGTTTCCCATGCCTGGCTCATGGGAACGGTGTGGTTCCATTCCTGACCATCCACCACAAAGTGAAAGGTGTTCAATGGACCTGCAGACGTCACCAGCACGATGAACTTGTGGCTAGGCAAGTCAGTAGGGGTTTGGGGTTCACCGTATCGCGCCAGATAATCAGGCGAAGCGCACAGTACTCGCCAGTTGGGAGCCAACTGCCTGGCGATCATCGAGCTGTCATGGGGCTGTCCAAACCGGATTGCCAGATCGACATCGTCCTGCACCAGATTTGACACCGAGTCCGACAACGTCAGTGCGACGTACAGTTCCGGGTGCAATGTACTGAATGTCTCAAGCCAGTCATTTAAAAGATTGCGGCCAAAATCGGCGGATGCGGATATCCGGACCTTGCCACGCACCTCTGTTTGACTGGCTTGAAGCCCAGCTTCCGCCTCATCGATAGCCCGCAATGCGACCCAGCATTGCTGCAAATAAAACCGACCTTCTTCCGTGAGGCGCAACTGGCGCGTTGTGCGATCAAACAACTTGGTGCGCAGCGCCGCCTCAAGCTTGATAAGTCGCGCGCTGGCCGCGGCCGGCGACAGCGCCAGTTTGCGCCCTGCGGCAGACAAGCTGCCGAGTGCTGCCGCTTCGACAAACAAACGCATGTCGCCCAATCGGTCAGTAGCCATATTCAATTCAAATTTGATGGTTCATCAAATGGTAGACCAATTATCAAATCCGTAGCAATTCATCACACTCACGTCTCCCATTCCTCTGAGCACAGGTCATGACCAGCAAATCGCAATTTGAAAATGGCTCTTTCACGACATCGGGCAATACCGAATACCTCACTACTGGGCGTCTCCCATTGGCGGCCCTGTTGGCGCTGACAATGGGGAGCTTTATCGCCACCGCCAACGAAACGGTGCCAGCAGGACTTTTGCCGCAAATCGCCGAGGCATTTGGTGTGTCGCAAGCGTGGGCTGGTCAGATGGTGACCCTATGTGCGCTGGGCTCAGGGTTAGCGGCTATTCCATTGACTCTCGCGTTGCAGGGCTGGCGTCGGCGCTTGGTGCTATTACTGGCTGTCGGGGTGTTTTGCGCCTGTAATGCGGTGACCGCCCTGTCGCCCTGGTTTTCATTGACGCTGGCTGCCCGCTTCGTGGTGGGTATCGCAACCGGTCTGGCCTGGAGCCTGCTGGCCGGCTATGCCAGACGATTGGTCGCCCCACAGCAGCACGGTCGCGCAATGGCGCTGGCCATGCTCGGCATCCCTTTGGCACTTGCCCTAGGCGTACCGCTAGGTGCCTGGCTCGGCAAGCTGCTGGGATGGCGTTGTGTGTTCGGGACTCTCTCAGGACTCAGCCTTTTGCTGATGGCCTGGATATATCTGAAAGTGCCTGATTATCCCGGACAACGCTCCGATCGACGCTTGCCGCTACGCAGGGTCCTGCAAACCCCGGGCGTGCGGCCCGTGCTGGCGGTGGTCATGCTCTGGATCCTGGCTCACTACACCCTCTATACCTATATTGCTGCGTTCCTGGCTTCTGTTGGATTGGCCGATCAGATAGATCGGGGCCTCCTTTCATTCGGTATTGCGGCCTTGTTCGGTCTATGGATGATCGGCACGCTGATTGATGACAGGCTTCGGAGTCTGGTACTGCTCAGCCTGACAGCATTCATCCTGGTTTCGTTTGCCCTGGGCCTGGGTGACCTGCCCGTCAGTGCGATCTATATCGGCATCGTCCTGTGGGGGATGAGCTTCGGTGGTGCGCCAACCTTATTGCAAACCTCCTTGGCTGATGTTGCCAGTGACGGCGCTGATATTGCGCAATCAATGTTGGTGACCGTCTTCAATCTGGCGTTTGCAGGAAGTGGTGTGATCGGCGGCATTTTCCTGGAAACATGGGGGGCAGGTGCTATTCCCTGGGTAGCGCTGGCATTGTTGCTACCAGCGCTGTTGATTGTTTCGATAGCCAAGGGGCATGCTTTCAGGCGTTAACTACTGCCGAGGAGTTGAGGATTTATCAACCCTAAGAGGGTGGGCAGAGGTGATCATTGAGGCTTCATTTGATTTGGCCTTGATACACCCTTGGTTTAAGGGCGATCCCTTCAATGAGCCTCCGTAGTTGTGCTCGCGATCRCCCTCGTGATGAGCAAGTGACCGATCTCTACCTATAAACGCGGTCAGCTGCTGGTCGATTTCTATCCGCGAAAGGCTGTTTCTGGTGGCTTTCTGCCTATCACGACTGACGGAGATCGACCCGTTTTCTGCCTTTCAGCATAGGCAGCTATGGCTCAGCATCAAACCGCACAAATCTTCTAAACGTTCTTTTCAAAAGCGCGGTAATTTAGTCGCCCGCACAGTTCAAAGCTGAACCATACCTCTGGAGCCTTCCGTGGATAAACGCAACTGGATTGAGCTGTCCCAGGATGCCGATACCGGGATTGAATCGATTCGTGCCCATTTTCAGGGGCATGCCTACGATCCGCACTGGCATGACAGTTTTCTGGTGGGGGTCACCGAACAGGGGGTGCAGCAGTTCAATTGCCGACGCGTTCGCCATCTTAGTACGCCGGGCAAGGTATTCATGCTGGAGCCGGGGGAAATCCACGATGGGCATGCGCCGACCGAGGAAGGGTTTACCTATTCCATGCTCTACCTCGATCCGCACTGGCTTGAACGGGAGTTGCATGCGTTGTTCGAGCACGCGCCAGCCGATAGTCAGCCGGGCTTTGCCGACACCCTGAGCCAGGATCCGGGCCTGGCCACTGCCATTTATCAAGCCTTCCACGTGCTCCATGAGGGTGACTTGCGCATCGTGCGCCAGAGCGCCATCGATACCTTGTTGGGGGCGCTCACTTGCCACCTTGATTGGCGCAAGCGGCAGGCCTTTGATCCGCGTCTGCCGTTGGTGGCCCAGGTTGCGCGTGACTATCTGCATGCCCATGTCTACGAGGACATCGGGTTGGATGATCTGGCTCAAGCCTGTGGTGTTGATCGCTTTCGCTTGACGCGGGCCTTCAAGGCAGCCTTTGGGCTGGCGCCTCATGCTTATCTGATCCAGCTGCGTCTGGCCAAGGCGCGGCAGCTACTGGCGCGGGGCGAGTCGCCGGCGCAGGTGGCCAGTGCTCTCGGGTTCTCYGATCAAAGCCATATGGGGCGCTGGTTCCGCCGTGCCTACCAGCTCACGCCAGCGGACTACCGCAAGCGCTGCTCAAACCTTCCAGACTGAATCCCGCTGACCCGCGACCATGGCCTCCTATCTGATCAAGGAGTCCATGCCATGTCTTTTTCGCTGTTCCTTTCTGCGCCTTCGATGTGTCCTCAGGGAGTCTGAGCCATGGAATCGTTGTTGCCTTTCCTGCTGTTTGCGTTCGTTGCCTCGATCACCCCGGGGCCGACCAATATTCTGGTGCTGAGCCACAGTTCGCGGTGGGGGCTAGGTGCCACGCTACCCCTCATTTTTGGCGCATGCGTGGCGGCGGCGCTGATTGTGTTTGCCGTCGGGCTCGGCGTGGGCGAGACGCTGCTGCGGTTTCCGCGAGTGCAGCAGGCGATGGCCTGGGCCGGGGTGTTCTGGTTGAGTTGGCTGGCCTGGCAGATCTTTCAAAGCGCGCCGCCGTCCCTGAACCCGACTACCCCGCGCGACGAGGGCCTGAGTGTGTTCGGTGCCGCCACCCTGCAATTGCTCAACCCCAAAGTCTGGATGATGGCGGTGGCGGTGGTGAGCGTGTTTGCCGGTGGCGGCGACAAGACCATGCGGCTGGTGTTGTTGTCGCTGGTGTTCCTGTTGGTCTCTTTGCCGTGCATGACTCTGTGGGCGTTGCTCGGCGTGGGTAGTGCTCGGTTTTTTGGTTCGCCACAGGCGTTCAAACGCGTGAACCATGCACTGGCTTTTTTGCTGCTGGTGTCGGCCTGGTTGACCGTGCTGGTGTAGGTCGAACATGCCTGGGCAGGGCGCTTTAATCAGCAGCCAGACCCCGCCAAGCTTAGGGTGATGATGAAGGCCTGTATGGAGAAATAGGCAGGCAGAATGCGTATTACCAGGCCGACTATAGTCTCGATTGTCCAGTAACGTTCTGGTTCTGACCGTTTAACTTGCTCTAAATCATTCTTACACAGCTTCGGCCGATTTCTGCCGTTCGTTAAGGGCAGAAATCGACCAGTAGCAATCGCATTCGACAGGTGAACGTCTGAGCGCCTCGCTCAGATATGCAGCCAAGCCAGCGAACCCAGCATGACGCCAACACCCGCGGCCCCAAACGAGAGCCGCTTGAGCCATTCCTTACGCGTCAGCAAGGTAATGGCCGCCAGTGAAATTGCTATTTGAATCGCTGTCATTGCCTGGGCCCAGCGGTGATGCTGATGCAACGCCTGCTCTGACTTCTCGTCCCACTCCCTTGCCCGTTGTTCGAATGCTTCAGCCTTCTTGCGCGCCTCCTCCTTCTGTTCCCCGTACCGCCGCGCCTCAGCAACATAATGGGCGGAGTCCAGCCCTGGGAGATGGCTTGCCAGATCCGACAGGTTCTGCCGGCTGGACTTGGCCTGGTAATAATTCCACTCGTTGGCGGCTTCGGTTTTCTGGATAGCGGCGTTGTTTTTGTCCATGGCCGCCTCATTCTCCGTTGAGCCGGCCTGATAGCTCATCAGAGCGCCGACGGTCGCCATGATGGCTGTCATCACCGCAATCTTGCTGGCAAAGCTGTCGCCTTGTGCATGCGCATGATGGGTGGTGTGCTCAATGTGTTGCTCGTGTGGGCTGGGGACTTCGAACTCTTCAGGCATGGGTGTCGATCTTGGAGGTGTTAGTGGAGATGGACAGCATTATGAATTGTCCCTGATTCTTTGGACACAATTGACTGGCAGCCAGTGGTCCAAAGTGTGTAAAAAGCCACTGATCTCGATAACGCTGTGCAAGACTCTTATTTCGATGGACGTTGAGGTCACAAACGACCTTAGCTCTTAGTACATCTCACCCGTGACGATCACCGTCCACAGGACTCGCGAGGAAGCACATGATCGATGGTTCCGCCGTTTTGACAGTCTTTTTGGTCTACTTGGCCGGCGTCGTTATCCCCGGGCCAAATTTCGTTGCGGTGGTCCATAAAGCGGTGGCTGCTACGCGGTCAGAAGCTCTGGCTTTGGTCGCGGGCATCGTACTGGTCAACTTGTTCTGGTCCACCTGTGCAATTGCAGGTCTCGGGGTTGTATTTGCTGCGCTCCCTTGGGCTGCGCTTGTTGTAAAGGTTCTGGGCGCCGCCTACCTGATGTGGTTCGGATTCCGACTGCTGATCAACGCAGGGAAGAATGCGCTTGGCCCGCTAAATGATGCCATCGCCGGCAGTTGCCGGCAGTCCTTCATTCAGGGTGTGGTTACCAATATTGGCAACCCCAAGTCCATGGCTTTCTATGCCGCTGTCTTTTCAGCCGCAGCCCCCGCCCACGTTTCGCCAGGCACGTTTTTGTCGATGCTGGCAGTTGTCGTGGTGGTTTCAATGACCTGGTATGGAATGGTCGCAATCGCTCTTTCGCAATCCAAGATCGCTGCCGGGTACCAAGGGAGGAAAAAAGCAATTGATCGACTGTGCGGTGGGTTGATTTTGTCTTTGGGGATTCGCCAACTGGTTTAGCAATCCTCTCCTTTATCCGAGAAGAAGGAGACACACTTCGCGATGTCTTCCCCGCTCCCCTCCCCGGCTGCGTACAGTTCTTCTCGATGGGTCAGGGCCTGGAGCCCGCGTCCATTTCGCAGGCCCGCGTCAGTGCTTGCGTATCGATATACTCCCGGATGTTCGTCAGCTTTCCATTTCGCACGGTAATGGCGAAGACCCAATCGTCCTCCCACGTTTTATTCGTGGCTTTGATTCTCCCCTTGGCGAAGCCGACGACCAGAACCCGGTCACCCTGCGCCACGTATTCGTGGAACTCCATGACAGAGGTTTCCGTCTTTTCGGAAGCCTTCTGAAGCAGATCTTCCAATCCCGCGTGCCCGCGATGCGTGCCAGCCAGCGGCCAGTCCTCGCCCGGAATGATCCATTCAATATCTTCGGAAGTCAGCGCCGTTAGACCTCGCCTATCGCTGCGGCCCATTGCAGTAAAGAAGTCCTTAACAACCTGAACATTCTTTTGTGTGTTCATCAAAATCTCTCCGCTTCTCTCGCATCTGCTCGCGTCCGTTCTAATCAGATACCTTGTGGACCTGCCGGTGAGGGGCGTGGTGTCGGAGACTCAGCCGATATCGACTTTCAAGGCGATGTCCCAAGTGCCGGCGCCGTTTTTCGCCAGGCCGATCATCATCAGGCCGAGCGCCTCGAGCGTCTGGGCCATGTGCAGGCCACCAACATCTAACGGACGCAGCCCGAGACTTTCGATGAACGTCGAGACGCGTGCCTTGGTCTGCGGATCGTCGGCGGCGATGAACGCATCGAGGGGGCCTCCCTTGGCAAGGACGTGGCCGAAAAGGGTGTTGAATGCCTTCACGACATGCGCGCTGGCGGGGGCGATCCTGGCGATCTCCTGCGCACCAGAACTGCCGGCGGGAGAGACGAGACCCGTGAGGTCCGGCGAGGCCGTGTTGGTGATGTCGATGATCACCTTGCCGTCGAGCGCGTCCCCGTAATCGGCCACCACCGAGGCCGCACCGGTGTAAGGCACGGCGAGGATGACGATGTCGCCGGCGGGCGCGGCCCCATAGGTTCCTGTGGTCGCTCCCGCTGCGAGCTTGTCGACCAGCGCCTGCGCCTTGGCGGGGTCGCGGCTGACCACCTCGACGGTGTGTCCAGCTTTGACGGCACGACCGGCGATGGCCGCAGCCATGCCTCCTGAACCGATGATGCTGATAGTGCTCATGTGTAATCTCCAAATGAGTTGGGGTATTGCCCGCAATCTCTGAACGGGCTTCCCCCGGTTGGTATCCCGTGTTGTGCCGGGCTCGTTGCGACCCGGCGAACAGCCTCAGCTCACTCAGGCGGCAGGGAAGTAATGGCCATTGTCCATATCGGCAAACAGGCCCGGCTGCATTGGTGTCCAGCCGAGCATCCGGCGCGTGATATCGCTCGACGCCGGGGTATCCAGCGTCACCAAGTTCGCGAGGAAGCCGAAGAAACCCGGCCCCATCATTACGTCCGCAGGAATGGGCACGACGGGAAGGTTCAGACGGCTGCCAATGGCCTGCGCGATCTCGCGGTACGGGATAGCCCCTTCGGCAACCGCATGCCAGGATCTGCCAGCGGGCCCCTTCTCCAGCGCCAGGCGGAACAGGGTAGCGAGGTCGCGGGCATGCACTGCCGCCCACCGGTTGGAGCCGTCGCCGGGGAAGCCAACGACGCCCTTTTCCTTTGCTTGCCCGATGAGGACCTGAAGGAAACCGGCCTTGTCGGTTGAGCTGTGCATGATTTCAGAAATGCGCACGACCGAAGACCGTACGCCCCGCTCTGCGAGACCGATTACAGTCAGCTCCACGATGTTACGAACCCGCAGGGAGCCCTTATATTGATCGCCAGCCGGAGAAAGAGCCGGATCTTCCTCGGTCGCCGGTCGGCTCTGGAGCGGCCCAGGAACCGGCCAACCCTCGTTAGTCGGCGAACCGATGCTGCCCGACACGACCAGCGGCTTTCCCGTTCCAGCCAGTGCATCACCGTATGCGAGCATGATCTGGACCTCCGCTGCGGCAACAGCGTCGATCCCGCCGACCGGAAGCAGGTCTTGTCGGTGCGCGACGTGGATTACGCCGTCGGCGGCTGCAGCCGCCTCCTTGAGCCCCTCGAGATCATCGAGATCACCGCGACGCACCTTTGCGCCGAGCGCAGTGATCGCCTCCGCCGCGCTGTCTGACCGGGCCAAAGCGGTGACCTCGTGACCGGCAGCGATGAGGTCGGAGATGATGTATGGACCGGAATGGCCGGTCCCGCCAGTTACGAAAACGCGCATGTTGGTGATCCTTGTAAGTGGGATAAAAAATGGTGCTGCGGGTGCGGTCAGCCGAGAAGGCTGACGCCGATTGAGAAGTGCGTGTGCTTGACGGAGTGGGCAATGAGGCCCAGCGAAAGCAGGCAGGCGTGCTCCAACGTTCGCGCCATGAGTAACGGCCCGGTGTCCATCGGGCGTAATCCGAGGCTCTCGATGAATGCCGAGACGCGTGCCTTCGCCTGCGCGTCGTCTCCAGCGATGAACACGTCCAACGGGTGGCCCTCGACAGGAGCGGCAGCCAGGACGTGGGAGAAATGGGTGTTGAACGCCTTGATGACTTCGGCGTCGGCTGGGGCTGCTTTGGCGATTTCCTGCGCGCCGAAACTATTCTCAGGAGTCACAAAGCTTGTGAAGTCGGGGGCGACGGGGTTGGTGATGTCGACAAGAAGCTTGCCTGCCAACTCTTCGCCGTACTGCTTCACCACGTCGAGAACGACTGAATAGGGAACCGCCAGAATGACAATATCCCCGGCCGGCGCGGCGCCGAACGTTCCTGTCGTCGCGCCGGCTCCGATCTGCTCGGCCAGCGCCCGCGCCTTGATGGCGTCACGACTCATCACCTCGACGGTGTGTCCGGCTTGGGCGGCAAGGCCGCCGATCGCTGCGGCCATGCCACCTGAGCCGATGATGCTGATAGTGCTCATGCGCAGTTTCCTTGCAGGTATGGGGGTTGATCATTCCATGGCTGCTGGTGCGATCCGGCGAACTCATTCAACGTGCGATCCATGCTGGTCGTTTTACTTGCAAATAGCAAGTGATCTATGGAATTTTACTTGCGACATGCAAGCGATGCTAAGATCCAGCCATGAAGACAACTCTTAAAGAAGACTTTCGATCCCATTGCGCGGTGAACTACGGCGTGGAGATTTTCGGCGACCGGTGGTCGCTCTTGATCATTCGCGACATCGTTTTTGTTGGAAAGAAGACGTATGGCCAGTTTCTGAAATCGGAAGAGGGAATCGCGACCAATGTTCTTGCTTCCCGACTTGCCTTTCTTGAGGAGCAAGGCGTTCTCTCGAAGGCGCCCAGCCCCGACGACAGACGCAAGGACTTTTACACGTTGACCGAGAAGGGCCTGGACCTCATTCCCATCGTGATCAACATTGTGCTCTGGAGCGCGAAGCATGATTCGAAGTCGTACGTGCGGCGCCACGAGGACTTAGTTGCTCGATTAAGTCAAAACCCCATGCAGGTGAGCGAGGAAGTGAAGGCGCTGGTCCGCAATGGCGGGTGCCTCTTTCCTGAGAGCGGGGGATGAACAAAGCGGCGAACGCGCCCTGTCACGGCGCGCAAATGAGTTGGTATCGGTTCCGATGACTCAGGTCCGAGGGCTCGCGACCATTTCCGAGGCCCGCGACAATGCTTGCGTGTCGACGTACTCCCGGATGTTCGTCAGCTTGCCATTGCGAACAGTGATGGCGAAGACAAAATGGTCCTCAAACGTCCTGTTCGTGGCTTTGACTTTCCAAGTTGTGGCCAGGACCGCATCAACATTTACGATCGCGATTCATCAGCCGAACTTGACCAAGTCCTTGAAGATCAGTTGACCCCAGCTATTTCCGCGCGCCTGCACAAGCAGTCCACCTTCCGAAAGCCCACCCAGTTTGATCGGCGAGAAACCGAGATTTTCTGCAAGCGCACCCACTTCCGTTGCGGCGCCGTCATCGTCGCTCGCCAGGAACACGACTCTCCTGCCACCCTGTACGGCCGGATCCTGGCCAAGGACGGCAGCGCCCAAATGATTGAAGCCCTTGACCAGTCGTCCACCAGTAAAGGCCTGCGCGACGACTCTGGAAGATGGCTCTCCTCCCAGTTCTTCAGGGGACACGCCGTAGGCATTGGTCACATCGATGATGGTCTTCCCCTTCCAGGTCGGCAACGCCTTAGCGACATCCGGGTGCGACTCGAAACGGACAGCCAGAAAGACGATGTCCGCCTTGACCGCGTCCGCCAGTTTTTTGGGAATGATCTGAGGTCCGATCGCTGCTGCGACGGATGCAAAGCTTTCTGGGGCGCGCGTGGTTGCAACGGCTACTTCGATGCCGTTGCGGGCAAACGCCTTGGCCAGGGCCTGGCCGATATTGCCGAAACCGATGATTGCGTAGCTCATATATTCTCCTCAGGTTTACCACCCCCGGCGGCGCCAAATAGCGGGCCGGGCGTGGCGAGTCAGATTTGCGCCAGGCCGCCGTCGACGGCGACCTCGCTGGCGGTCATGAAGCTGCTGTCCTGCGACGCGAGAAAGGCAGCCACCGCTCCGATCTCCGCTGGATCGGCCATGCGCTGGAGCGGATTCATCGAGGCGAAGACCTTCATGCCCTCCTCGCCTAGCGCGGCCTTCGCGAGTTCGGTCGCCGTCGGCCCGGGCGACAGCACGTTTACCCGGATGCCAGTGCCCTTCAAGTCCTCCGCCCAGGTCCGCGCGAGGTTGCGCACTGCCGCCTTGCTCGCGCTGTAGACGCTGAATGCCGGGGCGCCCGTGGTGCCGGCGCTCGACCCGGTCAGGATGATCGAACCGCCCTGGCCCATCAGCGGCAGCGCCTTCTGGACCGTGAAGATCGTCCCCTTCACATTGGTTTCGAAGGTTTCGTCAATGTGCTCGGCAGTGAGCTTGCCGAGCGGAAGCGGGCCTCCCGCCCCGGCATTGGCGAAAACGATGTCGAGGGTTCCGCGCTCGGCCTTCACCGCCGCGTAGAGTCGGTCGAGGTCGGCCTCATCGGAGACCGAGCCCTTCACCGCGCGGGCATTGGGCCCAAGTTCGGCCACAGCGGCGTCAAGCGCTTCCTGCCGGCGGCCAAAGATGAAGACGAAGGCGCCCTCCTCGATGAAGCGTTTTGCAGCGGCGAGGCCGATGCCCGTAGCGCCACCGGTGATCACAGCGGTCTTTCCATTCAGTCTGGTCATGTCGTACATCCTTCCTAAGCGTTGTATGGAAGCAGGGAGCCGCTTGCTTGAGAACGACTATGCGGATCTAATAACCTAACGACAAGTATGCACTTTTAGGTAAGTACCCAATATGACCACACCTTCTGAAACCTGCGACCCCGGCTCCGGGCTCAACGCCACGCTGCGCATCATCTCGGGCAAGTGGAAACCGCTGGTCCTGTTTTTCCTGCGCGACGGCCCAAAGCGCTATGGCGAACTCAAGCGTTTGATCCCTGGCGTCAGTGACAAGGTGCTGATCCAGCAATTGAAGGATTTGGAGGCCGATCACGTGCTGGCGCGGACCGACTACAAGGAAGTGCCGCCGCGCGTGGATTACACGCTGACCCCGCTCGGTCGCAGCCTGGCTGACGCGATCATCCCGCTGTGCACCTGGGGAACCGAGAACATGGCGGAAGTGGCAAGCATCTTCGCCAAGCGCGACACGCTGCCCTAGCGGGATGTGGCTCGGCATATTGCAGCGACACCGGAGTACATGCGCTCTCGCCACGAACGCAAGAATCTTGAAATGTTGTTTGCCCACCTCAAGCGCATCTTGAAAGTGGATCGTTTACGACTACGTGGCATGAGTGGCGCGAYCGATGAGTTCACGCTGGCCGCCGCAGTGCAGAACCTGCGCCAGCTGGCCAAACTTTTACCGCAAGGGCCACCGGTCACGGGATAGGTGCGCCTGCACCAAGTAATAAATCTCAAATTGACCCAATCCACTAGATAACAAACCTCAAAGAAGCCGAACAATGAGGTCGTCGGCTATTTAAGCCGCGGTGCCCTAGAACTTTTCTCTTTTTATCGGTCTATGTGGACAGGCACATCTTCGGTAAGCGCGACCTCGCAGGCTTCCCGCAGTCAGATGGCCACACGTCCATTGTCAATCAGAGGTTGTCTTCGCTCATGAAATTCCATGACCCACGGATGGTGCTCTTCGGCCTGTTCGCGTTCGCGGCAATGGGCTCCGCATCAGCAACACAAATGAAGACCTCAACCCCTGTTTTCGCAACTGAAATGGCAGCCGTTCAGGCTCCGGTCGAGGCCGCCGGTAACCCTTGGCCAACCTTGGCCAGTACGGCCGGCAAACAGCCAGGCCCCTTGCTGGCCCATGACGACCGATACTGGCATGACGGCCGTTGGCACGATCGTAGAGACGATTGGCGCCGAGACGAATGGCGTAGAGAACAGTGGCGCAGAGAGCAAGCCCGTCGAGAAGCTGAACGCCATCGTTATTGGGAGCGCCACGATGATCGGCCCATGCGGCACCGCTACGAGGACGATCACCGCTACTATCGTCGCTAGTCTGGGAATAGAGTCGATGACGCCTTGGGAATGGCGGAACAGACGGAAGTCTGACAATTGATGTGACGCGACGGTCGAAGCTGGACCGTCGCCGACCCGCCAGAAGACACTCAGAAACTCATCCGTGTACCAGATAGGCTCCCAACGGAACCCGATGCCGTAGCTTCTTGCATTTGCCCGGTGGGGGCTGATGCCCGGGCGGGCGATCAGGAAACCAGATTCGGCATTTACCCGGAGGCGGCCAATGGCCGCGGGGAATCTCAACTCCATCGTACGCGGGCGCTGGCTCGGCGGAAGCCGATTGCAACTCTCCTTCGGGCATTGCGCGAGCGAAGTTGCCAGCATCGCGCCCAGTATCCGGAGCGGTTTGTTCAGCAGCGGCCATTTCTGCTTCGCGGAGCCTTTGGGCCTCCTCTTCAAGCCCCTTCTGTACTGCGACCTGGTCCTCTTTGGCGTTGGGTGAGGTGCTCGATGCGGTGGCCTGCTGCGCCGCCTGGATCAATTGGAAGTTGCGGTTGCGTAACGCTACGTTGCTACCAACTCTCATGTTCGAGCGCACCGCCAACGTTTCAGCCTGTTGGTACTGCCCCTGCTGAAGACGCAACACACCGAGATAATGCAGCGTCGCGGGATTGTTCGGCTGGATATGCAGAGCACGCTCCAGCGTGGCAGCGGCTTGGTCCAACTGGCCATCTCCATACTGCCGCGATGCGGTTTCGATCAGGGTGGTTGATGCGCTGTTGCTTTGCGAGGGCGCCCTTCGCTCGGCAGCAACCGAACAAAGCGACGTGACGGCGCAGAACGCCAGGAGGAGGCTCGGCAGAGAAATCTTGGTTGGCATCAGGGGGCGGACTCAGCTGATCTCGGACGGCACTGTCGTAAAACAGGCCACCAGCACTGCTCGGCATCTGCGACACAGGGCCCCCATTGACCTGGCCTGTACCCTGAAGTTCCCGCCGCAACGGCCATTGCGGACGGAGTGGAATTCGCAGGCCGCCGCACCGGTATCAATTTTTACCTGAAATTTTAAGCTGGTATCATTCAAGCGAGCTGCAGCAGTTCCCGCACCACGAGTTTACAAACTTGCTTCTTTGTAGGATGACTGAAGAAACTCTGCTATCAGCGATGTGATCTGCTGCTGAATCACCCCACGTGAGCGACCGCCGTCGCCATCCAGGCAAATGATGCCATCGCCTGGTACATCGTCTTCGAGCAGTTTCTGCGCGCCAGGTTTGCACATCGACAAGAAGCTGAAATGGCTTGCGTCGCTGATTTCGACGTAACGGCTTGTCGCCGCAGGCAAGCGTTTGGCCAGGTTGGCAGACTCCAACTCAGCAGGAAGCTCGCGCGACGGTACACCGGCAGCGATCACCAGCGTTGGTACCGGCAGCGCCGCCAGGCTTTCATCGGTCAGGCCCCGTGAAAGGCCCAGGTCCAATGTGACCACAGCAGAGACGCGTTTATCGCGCAAATCGGCGGCCAACGCGGTCTTTGATTTTGAGGTGCTTGAAGGGTTTATCGTTTCGTAGACGGTGCAACTCGCTAACTGCGGGTGGGCTTTGCAGTCAAGGGCGAAGCGGTCTGGATCGAAACGAGCACCGGCGATCTCCAGGGCGGTCCAGCCGCCGAGTGAATGGCCCACTGCTGCAATTCGGTCATTGGCGACCAAGCCGAATTTTTCTGGTTGASTCGTGACCGCATCTATGGCTCGGCGTAAATCAACCGGGCGCTGCCATAACTGCGCCGCAGCTTGAGGGCTACGGTCATGAGTGGTGGTGCCAGGGTGATTGATTGCCGCGACGATGTACCCCCTATGAGCCAGAGCACTGGCAAGCCAGATCTGGTTGCTCCAGTTCCCCCTGTACCCGTGGGAGAGCACCAGCAATGGATGCTTGCCAGCAGCGGGTGGCGCGTTACGAACGGCAGAAGCACCGACAAACACCGCATCATCGCCGATCAATTGCGTGGCGGCGCTAGTTGCACTGGGGTACCAAACGACCATCTCCAGTGAGCGGTCACTGTGTGAGTCCGCCAGTGTGGAAGATTGGAAGCCGACAGGGTTCTCGTCAGCGAGTGCGAGAGTAGTCAGGCAGGTCAACAACAGGGCGCCAAAAGCTATTTTCAATGTCGTTTCTTCCTTGATTGGACAAGTGCACAGCAACCTGAATCCGCCGTCAGGCGCGTCCACCTTCGTACGGAGTCGAAGCTAACGTGGCTGCATAGTGAGCACGGACATTAAAGCCCACAATCGAATCCACGGGCATAAACTTTCGCGGTCTTTTAGAGAGAAGGCTGAACGTCCGCTTTCCCGCGGGTCTTGCCTAGTGGAAGGCAGTCACCACCCGCTAAGCATCCTGCAATTTCTCACGCAGAAACTCGATGAACCGTTGGGCTTTCGCCGGTAACAGTCGCGTCTCGGTGAGGGCATAAACCGAGACGGGCGGAGCCTGCCACAGCGGCAAGACTCTGCGCAGCGTGCCATCGGCGAGGTCTACCTGTGGGAGCAGCGCACCGCCGCTCCCACAGGGATGAGTCGCTACATCTCAACCTGCGTACCCAGCTCAATCACACGATTGAGCGGCAAATTGAAGTATTTGAGGTTGCTGTTGGCGTTCTTCAGCAAGAACGCGAACAGGGTCTCGCGCCAACGGGCCATGCCGATACGCTTGGTCGGGACGACCGTCTCGCGGCTGAGGAAATAGGTGGTGCGCATCGGACTGAAATCCAGCTCTTTCAAATGGCACAGGCTCAACGCCAGCGGCACATCGGGCTCCTCTATAAAGCCGAAGTGCAGACTGACCCGGAAGAACCCTTCGCCAAAAGACTCGATCTCGAACCGCTGATCCGCAGGCACCCGCGGGCGGTCTTCAGACACCACGGTGAGCAACACCACCTGCTCGTGCAGCACCTGGTTGTGCAACAGGTTGTGCAACAGCGCATGGGGAACTGCATCGGATCTGGCCGTCAGAAATACCGCGGTACCTTGCACACGATGGGGTGGTTGCGCGCGAATGCTGCTGATGAACAACGGCAGCGGCAGAGCGGTTTCGTCCAGTCGCTCGACAATGATCTTGCGGCCGCGCTTCCAGGTGGTCATCAAAATGAACAGGGCAATACCGGCGATTACCGGGAACGCACCACCCTGGAAGATCTTCGATATGTTGGCGGCGAAGTACAGGCTGTCGACCACGAGAAAACCCAACAGCATCGGAATCGCCAGCCAGCGCGGTGTTTTCCACAGCAGCAGGACCACGGCCGAGGACAGGATGGTCGTGATCAACATGGTCCCCGTCACCGCCACGCCATACGCCGCCGCCAGCGCACTGGACGACTCGAAGCCGATGACCAGCAACACGACGCCGACCATCAGCGCCCAGTTCACGAGGCCGATGTAAATCTGCCCCTGCTCCTGACTGGAGGTGTGCTGGATAAACATACGCGGCACGTAACCCAGCTGAATGGCCTGGCGAGTCAGTGAGAACGCCCCGGAAATCACCGCCTGGGAGGCGATGATGGTGGCCAGTGTCGACAGCGCGACCATCGGCAGCAGCGCCCAGTCGGGTGCCAATAGATAGAATGGGTTGCGTACCGCATCCGGGTTCCCGAGGATCAACGCCCCCTGGCCAAAGTAATTGAGCACCAGGCCAGGCAGCACCAGCATGAACCAGGCACGGGCAATCGGTTTGCGACCGAAATGGCCCATGTCGGCATACAGCGCTTCAGCACCGGTCAATGCCAATACCACGGCGCCCAGAATGGCGATGCCAATGCCCGGATGAACCACGAAGAATCGCACCGCCCAAGCAGGATTGAGCGCTTGCAGCACTTCCGGGCGTTGCAGAATGCCGAATGTACCGAGAATGCCCAACACCACGAACCACAGCACCATGACCGGGCCGAACAGGATGCCGATACGCGCCGTGCCATGTTTCTGGATCAGGAACAGTGCTACCAGAACGATAACGGACAGCGGAACGACCCAATGCCCGATGCCCTCGAACGCAAGTTGCAGACCTTCAACCGCGGATAGCACCGAAATGGCCGGGGTGATCATACTGTCCCCGTAAAACAGTGCCGCGCCAAACAGCCCGAGCAACACCAGGTTCCGGCTCATTTTCGGATAAGGCGCCGAGGCCCGGCGTGCCAGTGCCGTCAAGGCCATGATGCCGCCCTCGCCCTGGTTGTTGGCGCGCAGGATAAACAGCACGTACTTGATCGAGACGACCCAGATCAGCGACCAGAAAATCAACGACAGAATGCCCAGTACACCGTCCTGATTGGCCTGGACGCCATAGTGGCCGGCGAACACTTCCTTGAGGGTGTAAAGCGGGCTGGTACCAATGTCCCCATAAACCACGCCGACCGCGGCGACGAGCAAGCCCACTCCTGATGTTTTGGCGTGGGAGTTTTCATGGGCGGGGATCGCTGTTTCGCTCACGGGTAGCTTCTCTGAGATTGAAGGAAATAAATGGCATGCCACCTTCGAGCAAGAGGGTTTGCGGGGCTACCGGGCAAACATTGGAACTCAGCCTTGAAACCCCACGGCTTGATAATGAGATTAGTCCATGGGTGTCATGCCGTTCGTTCAAGCGACCTGGAGAGTTTGCAGGCCTGTCGACGATCAAAAAAACGCGGCAAGTATCCTCGCAAGGGAAAACACCTACCGTAAAGAAAGCGTAAAAATGTACGGGCAGCAGCGAGCGAATTTCGATCAAGCTTCTTGTGCGCGACCAAAAATAGTCCTTAATTAGAGGCAAGGTTCTTTCCGGGACCTCGCCACATCGCTATATCCTGTGTTTCAACCCGAATCACCTGAATCGAGTGCCAAGGCACCACCAGCATGGAGTTTGCGAATGAGCCAAGGGCCTGTCCATGAGGACGACACCGCTATTGGACCTACCTGTACACCCTCAGAAGGTAGCGAGCAAACCTCCCCGTCCCTTCATGACCTGGGGTTGAGCGATGTCCTTGAGGCACTGCCCGAGGCCATCTACACCACCGATGCCAAGGGTCTGATCACCTTTTACAACCGTGCAGCGGTGGCACTGTGGGGAGTGACCCCGACGCTTGGGGAGAGCACCTTTTGCGGCTCCTGGAAGCTCTATTGGCCTGACGGCACGCCGCTGCCCCACGATGAATGCCCCATGTCCATGGCATTGAAGGAACAACGTCCTGTCAGAGGGATTGAAGCCATCGCCGAGCGTCCGGATGGCACACGCGTTCGTTTTCTGGCGTGCCCCTCGCCGATCTTCGATGCAGAAGGCAGCCTGATAGGCGCCGTTAACATGCTGATCGATCTGACTGACCAGACCGTCGCCGACAAAGCCGCGCTGATCCATGACGCGCTGGTCGAATCGTCCGCCGACGCGATCATCGCCAAAGACCTGAACGGCACGATTACCAACTGGAACGCTGGCGCCCAGCGACTCTTCGGTTACACGGCCGAGGAAGCGGTCGGCCAACCCATTGATATGCTCATCCCCCTGGATCGACGGGATGAGGAACCCGGCATTTTGGCGCGCATCCGTCGAGGCGAGCGCATCGAACACTATGAAACCCTCCGGCGGCGCAAAGACGGCAGCCTGGTCGAGATCTCTCTCGCCGTCTCCCCTATCAGAAATCGGCAAGGCCGTATTGTCGGAGCGGCCAAAATCGCTCGCGATATCACTGAGCGACGACAGGCGGAAGAACAAAAGAGCCTGCTCATCAGAGAGATGGATCACCGGGTGAAAAACCTGTTCACCCTGGCAAACAGCGTGGTCTCACTGAGCGCCCGTTCGGCAACGACCCCCGGTGAACTCGCCTCCGCCGTTTGCGCACGGCTGAACGCATTGGCGCGAGCCCATACCCTGACCATACCGCACGGTTTGAGTAACGAGCAGCCAACGACATTGCATGCCCTCATTCAAACCATTCTCGCGCCTTATGCCGATAGCGGGGATACCAGCCAGTCACGCGCCGTCGTGACCGGCCCTGACATAACGATTGACGGTGCATCAGTCACCAGCTTCGCTTTGCTGTTGCATGAGTTTGCAACCAACGCCGCGAAATATGGGGCGCTCTCTTTGCCTGAAGGGCTTTTGGATATTGCCTGTAGCGAGAGTGAGGAGGTATTCACCGTGGTCTGGAGCGAAAGGAATGGCCCGCTCATTGACCGGGAGCCCGACAGCACCGGGTTCGGCACCCTTCTCGCCAAAGCGACCGTGCATGGCCAGCTTCACGGCGAAATCCGCCGTGACTGGAAGCGCGAGGGGCTGACCATCACCGTAGCGTTTCCCTCTCGTAGCATAAGCGGCCAGTAGAGGGTTGGCTCCAGATGGTGCGAAGCGATTCGCACCTACTTTGCCGTTCCGCCACCAGGTTTATAGAACAGAAACTTCCGGGTCTCGCCCGTCTTGATGTACTGCTTCGCCCAGTCGGGTTTCACCGTTCTGTCGTGGAAATACAAGGCACCGTGGGTGCGGTCCGTCAGTTGCTTGTTGAGTGCCTTGCGCGCGATCTCCTTGGCGATGGCATATTCGTCGTCTTCCTTTACCTGATCCGCACGCCCGTCGCACCACCAGGAAAACTGGCAGGCATGCTTTTCGGAACCTTGCTTGACCACGGCGCACACCGTATCCGGAAAACCTTCGTGACCCAGCCGGTTCATGACCACGCTGGCGACGCCTTCCATGTCGGCAGCAGTCACCCCTTTGGCTTCCCAGTAGATACTGCGTGCAAGGCACGTAATGGCATCCTCCAGCGGCGCCGTGCCCGCCGGATCGACCGCCTGCGCTTCGGAGGGGGTGATGACCTCGGATTTGGGCACCGGAGCTTCGTTACCCTTCTCTGCCGCTTTCTGCTCCAGGACCTGTGCCTTGTCTTCAGCCACTTCCTTTTTTTGCTCCTGATCAGTCGCCCACACCTGGCCGCACAGAAGGATGATTGCGAAGCAGGTGGCTACCCCTTTAAATCGCATGTTCCGATCCTTCTGATTGAAACCGATGTGAACAACGACACGATCGCAGACCTGAGTTGATTGTAGTCGCCGGAATTCATGCCAACAGGCAGGCAGTAAACTGCATTTGGGCGCGAAAAGGCATTGCATAAGGAGGGGTGACATCGCGCATCATGGCAGGGTCCATTCCAGGGAGATTTTCATGCGCAGCCTGTCATCCGTTTTGCATCTTGGCGTGTTGTCATTCGGGTTGGTGTTCAGCGTCATCGCGTCGGCGGCCGATGAACAACAGCTGGTAGAGTCGATCAACGTTTACCGCAGCCAGGTACAGCGCTGTGCCGGACAGGCGTCTTCGGAGTTACCACCGCTGGCCAGCGATCCGCGCCTGGTGCTGTCCGCCAACAGCATCGGCGACCTGCAGCAGGCACTGGCCCGCGCGGCGTACCCGATGGTTAATGTGCAGGCAATCAGCTTGTCCGGCCCGCGTGATGCGCCCGCCGCGATGAAGGCGATTCAGGAGAGCTTCTGCCGGGTGGTGCTGGACCCGCAATTTGTCGATATCGGCGTCAGCCGGGAGGGCCGCGAGTGGCGCATCGTGCTGGCGCGCCCGCTGTTGACGGGGCGCTTGGGCGACTGGCAGGCGGAGGGACAGAAACTCCTTGAAGCGATGAACAGCGCCCGCACGCAAGCGCGCCAGTGCGGTACCCAATCCTTCACCGCCACCACGCCGCTGGTCTGGAACGCCACGCTGGGATCAGCCGCCGAGGGCCACAGCCGGGCCATGGCCAACCAAAACTTTTTCGATCACAAGGACCGCGACGGCCGCACGCCGGGTGATCGGGCTGAACTGGCGGGGTACGCCGGCCAGCAGGTCGGTGAGAACATCGCCGCCGGGCAGGACACAGTGCGCAAGGTGGTCGATGGCTGGCTGGCCAGCCCGGGGCATTGCGCCAACCTGATGAACCCACAATTTCGCGAATTGGGTGCAGCCTATGCGGTGGACCCGAAGAGTGACGCGGGTATTTACTGGACGGCGATGTTTGGCACGCCGTAAAGGCGGCTGCTTGATTGTGCTGCGCTAGCGCATCAAGACACCATCAATGACGTTGCCGTTGCCGCTGTAGCTCGGTCTTCAACCAGAGGTTGGCCGGTTGTATGCCTGCCGGACAGCGCACTTCATAGGCGCGGCCACTCATGCTGCTTTGGGTGGCCGCCAGCTCAATAAAGTCTTCGGCGCTGTTCACCCTGTCCTGTTCTTCAAGGTACTCCAGCTTCTTCTCCAGATGCGCCCGGGCTTGAGGGCCGCCGTATTCGCTTCCGTTGCGCACAAACCGGCATTCACTGTGCTCGACAAAGTCCAGCAAGCTGTTTATTTCCTGAGTGGCTTGAGGTGGGATTTGTGCCTGTGCATTGAACACCACGGCAGTCAGGCCGATACCTGCCGCCGTCAGCCATTGAGTGAGGGGTGCAACAATATGCCCAGTCAGCCTTCGCATGATTATTCCTCAGGAGATCAGAGCGGTGATGGCCGCTCTGGAGCTGGGCGCAGACAGGTCAATCGTCTCGGTCGTCATGGTCGCGGTGCCGACGGCGATCATCACGACGATCATAATCCCGGTCATACCCACGATCATCACGGTAATAATAGCCACGGTCATGGTCGCGACGGTATTCACGGTGATCCCGATCGTACCTGTCTCCCTCTTCCCAGTAAGGAAAGCAACCTCCCAGCAGGAGAGTACTTGCAATGGCCAGGGTCATTATCGCGGTGCGCTTCATTTTAACGTCCTAAAAGGTCAGAACTACGGGGATGAGGTGACGCTAGCGGCGAATCGATCGCAGTGCGTTCAAACCCATAATTACGACCCTCAAGCCGGTCAATGATTCCGTTATCACCGGGCCTTACAGCGTTCTCTGGCTGTTACCGATGGTTTTGGCTTTTTCGATGGCCCACTCCATCGCCGCTTCCATGTCCAGCAGATGCGGCGAGGGGTGCTTGTCCTCGACAATGGCCGAGCCGTCCGGCCAATAGACCCCCATGAACATCTTCAGCGAACCGTCTCTCAATATCTCGGCTTTGACCTCAATCGTGCATCCGTTCGACAGCGTTTCCGAGTGGGTTATATGACGCTCAGTCATGACTGCATTCCTCCCGTCGTTGCTATCAGCGTAACCCATGCAGCGCCGGGCGCGATGACGCTCAGGCGTCTGCCTGCACCACCTCGATCCCCAGTCTTTGATAGTCCTCAAGATTGCCCGAGGCCACGTGACGTTCGGTAATCAGCGTATGCACACGGGCGCAAGGCGCAACCACGAAGGGCTCCACGGCACCCAGTTTGTCCGCGGTGGTCACGGCAATCACGTGGGAGGCGCTGGCGAGCATCGCCTGCTTCACCGGCACTTCATCGAAATGCAGCGAGCTGAGGCCGACTTCCGGATGAATGGCACAGACCCCGGTGAACACCAGGTCGGCCTTGATGCCCTCGATCAATCGCAGGGTTTCATGCCCGCTGGAAGACATCGTCGCAGGGTTGAGCTGACCACCGGCGACGATCACCGTGATGCCTTTGTATTCGGCCAGCGTGATCGCAATCATCGGCGACGCGGTGACGGCCGTGATGACAAGGTCGGAAGGCAGCGAGCGTGCGATCTGCAGCGTGGTGCTCCCGGAATCGAACATCACGATCTGGCCGTCCTTGACCCGGCGCGCGGCGAGCTGCGCCAGCCGGGTTTTCACCTCGTCGGTTTCGCTGACCCGAGTGAAGTAATCCTTGCCCGTGTCCTTGGGACGCGGCAACGCCCCCCCGTGCACCCGCTGCACCAGCCCGGCACTGGCCAGCTCCGACAGGTCCCGGCGAATGGTGTCCTCGGACACGGCAAAATGCTGACTCAGCTCGGAAGCCATGACCTTGCCGTCACGTTCGAGGATCAGCAGGATTTTTTGGCGGCGCAGTTGGGGGAGTTCGGCGGAGGAATGCTCAGCGTGCATGGTTATGCCTGTTTTTGCGTGTTTGTGCGAGACTAGCCAAACACCTCAATGAACACAAGGCGCTCCCACAAGGGATTGTGTTTGATTGATACCCATCACAAGGCACTCACGATGAACTCACGCAACCATTGATGCCCAGGGTCGCGGTGACAGCGCTCGGGCCAGAGCATCGACATCTCGTATCCCGGCACTTCAAGGGGAGGCTCGACCATGGTCAAGGCGTGCGTATCGCGAACCAGGCGCGCTGGCAGCATCGCGACCATGTCGGTGCTCTCCACCACCGACGGGACAAACAGAAAATGGGGGAGCGAAAGCACCACTCGGCGCGTCATGCCCAGCTGGGAAAGCGCCTGATCGGTGACACCCTGAAAGCCTCCGCCATCCCGGGATACGATGACGTGGTCGAGTTCGCAGAACTGCGCGAGTGTCGGTCGCTGTCTCAACAGCGGATGGCCAGTACGCCCCACCAACACATAGCGTTCGGTGAACAATGCACGACGTCGTAAGCCTGGGGGAGCATCCTCAGTGGTATGAAACGCCAGGTCGATTGCCCCCTGCTCCGCTTGTTTGGCCAGTTGTGACGGCATCAGGTCAAACACCGCCAAACGCGTGCCGGGTGCCGCCGAACGCAGCCCGGCCAACGCGGGCAAGATGATGGTCGACTCGCCGTAGTCCGACGCCATGACATTCCACGTCTGCCGTGCCTCGGCCGGGTTGAAAGGGCTGGCGGGCGACACCGCGCGCTCCAGGGCTTCCAGGGCCTGGCGCAACGGCTCGCGCAACTCATCGGCCCGAGCCGTGGGCCGCATGCCCCGTGGCCCTGGCAGTAACAGCGGATCGTTGAAAATATCCCTCAATTTGGCGAGATGAACGCTCACCGAAGGTTGCGACAGATTCAGACGTTGCGCCGCACGGGTCACGTTGTGTTCCGAGAGCAGGACATCAAGCGTCAGCAGCAGGTTGATGTCCAGACGTCGCAGATTATTCATGACAATACCTGGCATATTGGTTATTCATTTCCAATATACCTGGTAAGGCCTGATTCTGCTGGCTTCTGACAACGGAGACTCAGCCCATGAATGTTCTGCTCGTTTACGCCCATCCCGAACCCAAATCGTTAAACGGTTCGCTCAAGGACTTTGCCGTCAAACGCCTGGAAGCTGCCGGCCACCAGGTACAGGTTTCCGACTTGTATGCGATGGACTGGAAAGCCTCGCTGGACGCCGATGACAGTTTCGGCCGGCCTGCCGACGCACGATTCGATCCGTCGCAAGACTCCAAGCGTGCCTTCAAAGAAGGCCGGCAACGACAGGACATCGTTCTCGAACAGGAAAAACTGCTCTGGGCCGATACCGTCATTCTGCAGTTTCCGCTGTGGTGGTTCTCGATGCCGGCGATCCTCAAAGGCTGGGTGGAACGCGTCTATGCCTATGGTTTTGCCTACGGCGTAGGGGAGCATTCCGATGCGCGCTGGGGCGACCGTTACGGGGAAGGCACGCTGGCGGGCAAACGGGCGATGTTGATCGTCACCACCGGTGGCTGGGAATCTCATTACAGCCCACGGGGCATCAACGGGCCGATCGACGATGTGCTATTCCCGATCCAGCACGGCGTACTGTTCTACCCCGGCTTCGACGTGCTGCCACCGTTCGTGATCTATCAGACCAGCCGAATGGATGAGGCGAGATTTTCAGCAACTTGTGAGGCGCTCGGCCAACGGCTGGATGACCTGTGGGAAACCGCGCCGATTGCGTTCCGACCGCAAAATTCAGGGGCGTATGACATTCCGCAACTCACATTGCGTGATGAGATTGCTGCGGATCAGTCGGGCTTTGCGGCTCACATCAAACAGGCAACACACTCGTTGTAGCAGCTGTCGAGCCTGCGAGGCTGCGTTCGGCTGCGAAGCAGTCGTCAAACCAGAACTCGCGGTGTGTCAGGCAGACCGTGTCGGCCGGATTCACGACTGCTGCGCAGCCGAACGCAGCCTCGCAAGCTCGACAGCTGCTACGGCGAATACGAAAAAGCCCGCACAAGGCGGGCTTTGGAAATCGAGTAGGTGGCCAGCGCTGGTCTCTGGCTTACAAGGTTTATCGGGCCTCTCACAGAACAGGATTTTTAGCTTTGGGCTGTTCTGCCTCACACGGCATAAGGGCTGGATCTCAGCGCGGAGATCTTTCTAACCGTGTACCCTTGGGAGCGCGCCCCACGCCTCCTCGCTATCCCTTTGCGCATCAGTCTGCGTCTTCACCTACAACCTCAGAATAGCAAACCATTCGAAGCCTGGGTCGGGGTTTTTAGACTGATTTTTTTCAAGGGAAATGATGGGTAAATGGAAAAATACTAACGCCGCGAGACGGACGTCCATGCCGCCTCCAACACCCGAACTAATTCACCGACATGCTTCCCGTGAGGTTCTGCTGCATGTAGGCCAGGAAGCGCCGCTGAAACAGCATGGTGTGCTCGTGCGCGGCCTGTTCGGCCTCATCCGGATTGCGCGCGGCGATGGCGTCAATCATTTCGTCATGGTCACGCCCCAACCGCGTACTCGTGCTGGCGGCGCTGATGATGTAGTCGAAATGCAGATGCAGCAGTCGCTGCCCCTCTCCCAAAAGCTTCTCGTAATAGCTGATGAAGTAAGGGTTCTTGCCGGCCTCGGCAATGGTCATGTGAAAAGCTTTGTTCATTTCCGACATCGCCTGGAAATCCCCGGTACTGACGGCCTCCAGATAAGCGGCATCGGCGGCGCGGATACGCGCCAGATCCTCGTCAGTACGCTGTAGCGCCGCAAGCCTTGTGACGGCACGCTGAATCAGGTCCAGGGCGGAGATGTAGTTAGGGAACTCTTCGATCTCGAACGGYGTCACCAACGTGGTGCGATTGGGCAGAATCGTCACCAGCCCTTCGCTGATCAGCCTTGCCAGGGCGTCGCGCACAGGCGAACGCGACAAGCCGAACTGCGCCGCCAACGACACTTCATCCAGCGGCGTGCCAGGCTTGAGCTTCAACGTCAGGATCTGTTTGCGCAGCTCCTCGTAAATGTAGCGCCCACCATGGCGCTTGACGCTTGCGTTGGTTTCAGCGGTGTCTTTGCTCATCAGGCAGCTCTCAGCGATACAGGCCGGACGTCTGTCCGGCCCGCAACTTTAGCATCAGCCAAGGCTCGGTTAGAAACCTTCGCCCCAGGTGTCGCTCAACATGAACCCTTCGCGGAGCGGGTCGTCCGGGTCTACACCAATCTGATGCAGACCATACACCCAGGCCCGCCCGGTGATTCTCGGCAACACCGCAGGCCGATCCCCCACCTCGGTCAGGCCCAGCAACTCGACCTTGAATTCACCGCCAATGGTGGAGCGCGAAGTGAGCTGGTCGCCTGGCTGCACCAGACCGCGCGCGCTCAGGGTCGCCAGGTTCGCCGAGCTGCCAGTTCCGCACGGCGAGCGGTCCACCCGGCCGGGCGGCAACGTGGTGCAGGTTTGCCAGGCTTTGTCGTCGAGGCGATGGCGGAACATCACATACGCGACTTCATTCAGCTCTTTGATCAACGGATGGCGGACCACCACCTGCTCGTTGATCAACCGCCGCAAACGCACCCCTTCGCTGGCCAGCGTACGGGCGTTTTCCGGAGCGATGCTCAAGCCGATCTGATCGACATCCACCAGCGCGTAATAGACCCCGCCAAAGGCGATGTCAGCCTTGATCGGGCCATACTCGGCGGTTTCAATGACCACGCCCAAATGCTCGACGAACGAGGGCACCATATCCAGCGAAACGCTGAGACAACGCCCATCCGCACACTGGGCACGCGCCGTGACCAGACCGGCCGGCGTGTCGAGCACCACGGTGGTGGACGGCTCCTGCATCGGCAAAATGCCCAGTTCCAGCAACGCGGTGACCACGCAAATGCAATTGCTGCCGGACATCGGGTGAGCCTTGTCTGCCTGTAATACGATGAACCCGGCCTGCGCCTCCGGCCGGGTGGATGGCAACAGCAGGTTGACGGACATTTGCAGGCAGCCGCGAGGCTCCAGCACCACCAGCCGACGCAGGCTGTCGTCCACTTCGTTGATGTAGTTCATCTTGTCGAGCATGGTCTTGCCGGGGATGTCGAGCACACCACCGGTAATGACTTTGCCGATCTCGCCTTCGCAGTGCACGTCGGCCATTTGCAGGGTTTTCTTCCAGCGCATCTCGGCCTCCTCTATTTGATGTACCAGCCCCAAGGCTGCTGGCTGTCATAACGGGTGATCTGCTTGGTTTCCAGGTAATTGTTCAAGCCCCACTCACCCAGCTCACGGCCGATCCCGCTTTGTTTGTAGCCACCCCAGGGTGCTTCGGTGAAGGTGGGTTGCGAACAGTTGATCCAGACAATACCAGCCTGCAGTCGGCGCGCGACCCGCTCCGCCCGTTGCATATCCGCAGACATCACCGCCGCCGCGAGGCCGAAGCGTGAATCGTTGGCGCTACGCAGCGCCTCGGCCTCATCGTCGAATGGACGCACGCACACTACCGGGCCGAAGATTTCTTCTTTCCAGATCCAGCTCTCTTCGGGCACATCGGCAAAAATCGCCGGCGTCAGGAAGTAGCCTTTTTCGCAGTCGGCCGGACGCGTGCCGCCGTACAACAAGGTTGCACCCTCCTCCTGGCCTTTGGCGATGGCTTGCAGCACTTTGTCGTATTGGCCACGGCTCACCAGCGGCCCGAGCAACACCCCCTCTTTCAAACCATTGCCGATGCTCAAGCTTCGGCTCTGTTCGACCAGGCGCTTGAGCAACGGCTCGTACAGATCCCGCTGGACCAGCACGCGGGACGTCGCGGAGCACACTTCGCCCTGGTTCCAGAAAATCCCGAACATGATCCATTCGACGGCCGCGTCGATGTCGCTGTCATTGAAAATGATGAACGGTGACTTGCCGCCCAATTCCAGGCTGATGTTTTTGATGTCGCGAGCCGCCGACTGCATGATCTTCGTCCCGGTCGGCACACTGCCGGTGAAGGCCAGCTTGTCGATGCCCGGATGCTCACTCAACGGTGCGCCGGCCTCGTTGCCCAGGCCGGTCACGACGTTCAACACACCGGCGGGCAACCCGGCTTGATGGGCAATGTCGGCCAGTTCCAATGCGGTCAGCGGCGTGAGTTCGGAGGGCTTCAACACCATGCAGCAACCCGCCGCCAACGCCGGAGCGACTTTCCAGGCCGCCATCAGCATCGGAAAGTTCCAGGGAATGATCGCGCCCGCGACCCCCATGGGCTCTTTACGGGCGATTGAGCTGAAGCGTTCATCCGCGAGGAAAATCGCTTGCTCCCGATGTCCGTCGAGGTCTTCGGCCAGATCGGCATAGAATTCGAAACAACCGGCCGTGTCGCCGATGTCCCACAGCGCTTCGGGCAAAGGCTTGCCGTTGTCCCGCACCTCAAGCTCGGCCAGGGCTTGCTGACGCTCGCGGATTCCGGCGGCGATCCGGCGCAGCACAATGGCACGCTCAGCCCCGCTCATCTGCGGCCACGGGCCCTCATCAAACGCACGGCGTGCGGCGTTTACCGCCCGGTCGATGTCCGGCGCGGTCGCAGCGGCTACGCGGGTGATTACACACTCATTGCTCGGGTCGATGGTCTCGAAGCTGCCGCCTTTGACGGGGCTGACCCATTGGCCGTCGATGTAAAGCAGGTCGTAGAAATTCATGAAGGGCCTCAATTGAAAGCAAAACGTTTGGCACTGAATGGGCTCAGGTCCTGGGCAGGTTTGCGTCCGGCGACCATATCGGCAATCAGTCGCCCGGTCGTTGCCCCGAGGGTCAGCCCCAGTTGCCCGTGACCGAACGCAAGGAATACGTTTTTGAGCCGATCGCAACCATCGATGATCGGCTTGGTGTCCGGCAGAAACGGGCGATAACCGACGCCATATTCAAGGCCGTCGATGTTCAACTGAGGAAGGATCCTGCGGGCCTTCTCCAGAATGATGTCCGCGCGTTTGTAGTTGGGTTCCGCATTGGGGCCGGCGAACTCGATCGTTCCGCCTATTTGCAAGCCTCGGGTCATCGGTGCGAAGCAAAAACCGCCATCGGCATAAATCACCGAATGACGCACCTCGACACCGGAATGAGGAAGCAGCACTTGATAACCGGCAATGCCCGCCAGAGGCACGCTGCCGCCGATTTGCCCGAAGAATTGTCGTGAGCCGATTCCGGCTGCGATCACCACATGATCGGCAGCGTAACGCGCACCGCTTGTAAGGGTCACGCCGCTGGCACGGTCGGCGACTTCATCAATGCTCTTCACTTCAGCACGCACCCGGGCGCCGCCTTGATCGATGAAGCTTTGCGTCAGAGCCGCAATAAATCCTTTGGTATCACTGACCGCACGCCAATCGGGAAACAGCAAACCGTGGCTGAATTTGCCGGCCAATGCGGGTTCAAGATCGGCAATGGCACCCCGATCCAGAACCTGCGACTTGAAACCCAGCGACCTGCGCAGGTCCATGTGTGGCTCTTCCTGCTCAAGCCCTTCAGCCGTGTCGAACACCTCGATGATCGGACGTTCGCCCATCAAGGTCTTGTCGGCACAGGCATTCAGCAGCGGCGCATAGTCTTCGTAGACATGATGCGTGAGCGTCGCCATTTCATTGGAAATCTCGACGATCCTGGAATGCCGCGCACATGCCACAAACCGCAAAAACCACGGCAGGATTCCCGGCAAGGCGCTGGGTCGCAACGCCAGTGGCCCTTTCTGATCCAGCAACCAGGCCGGAATCTTTTTCAGTATTCCCGGCTTGGACAACGGGATGACTTCACTCACCGCCATTTGCCCGCAGCTCCACTTGGCCGTGCTGTCGCCCGGCGCCTGGGGGTCGATCATCGTGACGCGATAGCCCTCGCGCTGCAGATACAGGGCGCAGCAGACGCCGACGATACCCGCGCCGATGACCACCGCGGTCTGGCGCTCGGCTTGCTGCTGGATGGGTGATTGCATAGGGATCATATACACCGTCTCTCTCTAGGAAGCTGAGCCCGCACCGTCCCACGTGGAGGCCGATGCGGGAAACGTATCAGCCTTGCAGCTTCTCGAACTCCTTGCGGAATTCGGTTTTTTCCTCAGCCGTCAGCGGCAACAACGGCATGCGCGCCACACCCACTTCAAAGCCAGCCAGTTCGCAACCGTATTTGACCTTCTGAATGAACTTGCCGCTTTCCAGATTGGCCATCAACGGGAACAACGAACGCACGATTTGTTGCGCACCGGCCAAGTCACCCGAGGTGTACTTGTTGTAGAACGAAACGATGTGCGGCGACAGGAAATTCGCCGGCGCACAGATCCAGCTGGTAGCGCCCCACAGGAAAAAGTCCAGCGCCTGGTCATCGGAACCGCAGGACAACTGAATCTTGCCCTTGTAGTTTTCACCGATCTCGACGGCGCGCAGCAGGTTGCCCGCACTTTCCTTGATGCCGATTACCCGTTCATGATCCTTGAGCGCATCCAGCACGCTATAACCCACTTCAACATTAGTGCGGATCGGGTAGTTGTAGAGCACGATGTTCACGTCCGGCACGGCATCGAGAATCGCTTCGTAGTGACCGATCAGCTCTTCCTGGGTTGGAATGGCGTAGTACGGCGGCGCAATCAGCAGGTTGCGATAACCAATGTCACGGGCCTGTTTGACCTGCTCGATCACCTCACGGGTACATGAGCCGTTGGCACCGGCGATCAGCATGCCGCGATCGCCGACCACCTCGCGCACGGTCGCCATGACCTGACGACGTTCGTCGTTGGTCAGCGCGTAGTATTCGCCCGTTGAGCCCAGCGGCACGAACCCGCTTACGCCCTGCTTGAGTTGATATTCGATAATCGATGTCAGGACGTCGTAATCAATGGCACCGGATTGATCGATGGGGGTCACCAGGGCCGGCAGGATGCCTTTGAGTTGCTGCATGGGAATGTCTCCAGTGGGTTGAGTTAGTACGCGTAGCGTCTGAGCATCCGGGTTTCGATCACGCCAACCAGTCGGGTCAGGGGGAACGCCACCAGGAAATAAATCACCGCCACCGCCGACAGGAACTCGACCGGGCGCGCGGTGCTGTTGGAAATGTTCTGGCCGACGAACATGAGGTCGGCGATCCCCACCGACGAAATGAGTGCGCTTTCCTTGAACAGGCTGACCACGTTGGACAGCAGCGGCGGGACGGCACGCAACAATGCCTGGGGGAAAATCACGTAGAACACTTTGTTCCACGACGCCACGCCCAGGGCGGTACAGGCATCGTGTTGCTCGCTCGGAATCGACTTGAGCGCGCCACGAAAGGTCTCGCTGGTGATGGCAGTCATGTACAGCGTCAACGCCAGCACCACCGAGACGTAAGGCGGCACCGAGATGCCGAATACGACGGGCAGGCAGAAAAAGATCCAGAACAGTTGAATCAGCAACGGCGTGCCGCGGAACAGCTCGACGTACAGGCCGGTAGGGATTCGGATCAACGGGCTTTTCGAGAGCCGCAACAGACTCAACAGAAACCCGCAGACGCTGCCCAGCACCGCGCAACTGACGGTGAACGCCAGCGTCAGCGCCAGGCCTTTGGCCAACACCTGTCAGTAGGAAAGGACCACCCAGAAATCCAGCTGCATCTTCTTCTCCTCAGCGCGCGAGCGCAGTGTCCTGGCGCCGCTCGAGCCACTGCACCAGCTGCGCGATGGGCAGCGAGAGGGCGAAGTAGATCAGGGCGATCAGCGAGTAAGTTTCGAGTGGGCGATACGCTTCGGTGGCAATGCTTTTGCCGACGTACATCAGGTCTGCGACCGCCACGATGGCCACCAACGCGCTTTGCTGGAGAATCGAAATGCCGTTGGTCATCAGTACTGGCAGCGCGGTGCGCACGGCTTGCGGCAGAATCACGTACAGCGTGCGCTGCCACGGGCGCAGGCCCAGCGCAACACAGGCATCCAGATGTTCGCGTGGCACTGCCTGCACCCCGGCCCGATAGGCTTCGGCGTTGAACGCAGTGAGGTTCAGCCCCAGGGCCAAAACGCCCATGGTGATCGGGTCGATGAACACGTTGAACAGCATCGGCAAGCAGTAGAAGAACCAGACGATCTGCAACAACGCCGGCGTGCAGCGGAAGAACTCGATGAACAACTGGGCGGGCCAGCGGATGAAAAACCAGCGGCTCAGGGTCAGCAGGCACAAGCCGAAACCGAGTATCAGCCCCTCCACATTCGACACCAGCGCCAGCTGCAGGGTGACCTTGAGGCCCTCCCACAGGGCACCGAAGTTTCCAGTCAGAAAATGGAAATCAAATTGATAATTCATGGTCGTACCCCTCAGCCCAGGTGCAGGACTTTTTCGAGGAATTCGCGGGTGCGCGGCTCCTTCGGCTGAGTGAAGATCTGCGCGGGAGGCCCCTGTTCGACAACCTTTCCGTTGGCGCAGAACACCACCCGCGAGGCGATGTTTTTGGCGAAATGCATGTCGTGGGTGACGATGATCATGGCCATCTTCTCCTCGGCCAATTGCATCATCACGTTCTGCACTTCGGTGACCATTTCCGGGTCGAGCGCCGAAGTCACCTCGTCAAACAGCATCAGCTTCGGTTCAAGCATCAAGGCGCGGGCAATAGCGACACGCTGCTTTTGCCCGCCGGAGAGCTGGCTTGGATACGCATTGAGCTTGCTTTCCAGACCCAATCGCGCCAGGAAAATCCGTGCTTTCTCGGTAGCCTGGGCCTTGGACAGCCCGTGAACTTTCATGGGCGCCAGAATCAGGTTGCTCAAGACCGACAGATGCGGGAACAGCGTGTAGTGCTGGAACACCATGCCGACCTGGGTTTGCAAGCGCACATCCAGTGGTTTGCCCTGGTTTCTCGCGTTGCCATCGATGTAAGGCTGGCCCTGGAAGTTGATCGTCCCGCCCTGGATGCTTTCCAGCCCCATCATGACCCGCAGCAACGAACTCTTGCCGCTGCCGCTGGGACCGATGATTACCAGCCGATCGTCGGCACGCATATCCAGGCTCAAATGGTCCATGACCACCAACCCTTCGCCATAGGATTTGTAAACATCGCGCAGCTGGATGAAGTCGCCGCCAGCCGAATCGGGGACGAACGATGCCTGTGGCTGGGCGGCCACCAGTAAAGGAGCTGTCATAGGGGGTCTCCAGGAGAGCGGCGGTTACCGGCCGCTCTCGGGAATCAGCGAAATTACTTGGATGTTTTTTCGTCGGCGTTCGCGAGGATGGAAGCCTTGTCGACCAGGGCGGCGATTTCGCCTGTCTCGCGACGCTGGGTGAGGTAGATGTTCAGCACTTGCAGGTCTGACTGCGACGCGTCACGGTTCAGTCCGAACGCGACGCCCTGCTTGGCCAAGGCCGGGGCCGGCATTATTTCCTTGGTCCAGTCCGGGTTGGCGACGGCGAACAAATGGTTGGTGTCACTGGCATCGACCAGCACGTCGGCGCGGCGGGACATCACCGCCAGTCGAGTCTCGTCCATCCCGGGTAAACGCATGACCGAGCCATTCTTCACCACCGCACTGATCGCCTTGTCGGCGGCCGTGCCGGACATCACTGCAAACGACACGCCCGGCTTGTCGTAGTCGGCGATGGCATTGCCCGCCGTGGCCAGTTTTGGATTGTCTTTATGGGTGAGCAACGAGATCTGGTAGTCGGTCGCCGGGACCGAGAAGCTGACGGCCATGGCCCGTTCCGGGGTCTGGTTCAATGCCATCGCCAGATCCCATTTGCCACCTTGCAGACCCGCAACCAGGTTGTCCCAGTTGGTGTCAACGAACTCCACCTTGACCTTCAGCACCTTCTCGCCGAAGTCCCGACACAAATCCACGAAGTAGCCGCTGTACTGACCGGAACGGGCATCACGCATCACATAGGGCGCCGCCACCGCAGCGCCGCAACGCAGCACGCCGGCYTTTTGCACGCCTTGCCAAAGTGACGGATCAGCGGCCTGCGCTGGAGCCTGGCTCAATAGCGCACCGATGGCGATGGCACAGAGGAGCATGTTGCGGGCGGAGCGAGAGAATAACCGAGCCATTTTGAACCTCACCGTTATGTAGTTGTTCTTGGGCAGAAAGGTACAAGCGTGTAGCAATGTGCGCCATAATGTGTGCAGCGCTGTATGCAGATTAGTTTTGAACGAATTGAGCTGTCAACAGACTTGCCCGGATTTTTTCAGGAAAGTGACTGAGCGGTCGGACGACCGCTCGAAGTGTCGAAACCGTCAGGCGGTTTGCTGTACGGCTTGCAGGAAGTGATCGAGGATCAGGCTTTGGCGGCGGCTTTTGGCGGTCACAATGGCCAGGGGCGCATCGAAATGGAACCGTTGCGGCGCGATGGCTTTCATCATGCCCTTCTCCACCCACGCGGCCGCATAATGGTCGGGGAGGAAGCCGATGTAACTCCCGGTGAGGATCAAAAAAGCGATGCCTTCACGGTCGGTGGCAGTGGCGGCGCAATCGAGCAAGTGGTGCAAACCGATGGCTTCGGCGGTCATGCGAAAACTCGGCACCACGGCATCCACATGGCGCAAATCATCGGTGGACACCGTGTCGGCGCAGGCGAACAACGGATGCTCATGGCTGCAATACAAGTACGACCGCTCTTCATAAAGCAGGTTGTACTCAAGGCCTGAAAGCGGCGTAATCAAAGGGACTACCCCGACATGCAGACGACCGTCCAATACCCCGCGTTCGATCTCGGCCGGCGTGCTCATGCTCAAATTCACCGTCACCCCCTCGCCTTGGCTGCGCAGTGATTTCAAGGCCCGGGTGATGCGCATCTTCGGCTGGGTGACCAAATTATTGATGATCCCGATATTCAAGTCCCCCCGCAGTTGGCTGTGCAACTGGTTCACCTCGGTTCGAAACCCCTCGATGGCCACCAGCACCGCCTCGCTGGAACGAAGCACCTCACGTCCCTCATCCGTCAACGCGAAGCCGGCACGTCCACGCTGGCACAAGCGGACTCCCAGACGTTTTTCCAGATCGGCCATATGCACGCTGATTGCAGAGCGGCTGATCCCGAGCGAGGTTTCCGCCGCCGAGAAACTCCCGCACTGCACCACGGTTTTGAAGAGTCGTAACAATCTGAGGTCAAAGTCACTGACCTGGCTGAGGGGGATTTTCTGACTCATAGGTGAATTTTCCTGAACGTAAACATTTAACGATTCAGATTTATATCACCCATTGGCTCAGGGCATGCTCTGTTAAATCCGGTCATCGATTGCTCTTGTAGCAGCTGCTACGGGAGTGCGTCGTGGCAGCTCAAAGGCATAAACACTTGCAGGCGCTACATCGGTAATTTGTATTCAAATGCCAGCTTTATAATATTTTACCGATCCAGGGGTGATCCCTAGTCTTGACCCAAGAAATGGCAGGCCACAACCGACCTGATTCCAACTTCGATGGGTATAGAGATGACCACTGAAAAAACAAAAATAGATACGCTGATTGTGGGCGCCGGTCAGGCTGGCGTGGCCATGAGTGAACACCTGAGCAAACTCGGCGTGCCTCACCTCGTACTGGAGCGCAGCCGCATCGCCGAGCGCTGGCGCAGCGGTCGTTGGGATTCGCTGGTGGCCAACGGCCCGGCCTGGCACGATCGGTTTCCGGGCCTTGAGTTCGACGATCTCAGCCCCGACAGCTTTGCCCCGAAAGAACGGGTGGCGGATTATTTCGAAGCCTACGCGAAGAAGTTCAACGCCCCCATCCGCACCGGCGTGGACGTGAAGAAAGTCGAGCGCAATGTCGGTCGTCCGGGCTTCACCATTGAAACCTCCGAAGGCGTGATCGAGGCCAACCGCGTAGTGGCCGCCACCGGACCTTTCCAGCGCCCGGTTATTCCGCCGATCGCGCCGAAAGATCAGCCATTCACCCAGATCCACTCCGCCGAATACCGCAACCCGCAGCAACTGCCAGAGGGCGCTGTGCTGGTGGTGGGCGCCGGCTCGTCCGGGGTGCAGATCGCCGATGAATTACAGAGTGCCGGCAAGCAGGTTTACCTCTCGGTGGGTGCGCACGATCGCCCTCCTCGCGCCTATCGCAACCGTGATTTCTGCTGGTGGCTGGGCGTGCTCGGCGAGTGGGATCAGGCAGCGATGAAACCCGGCCGGGAACACGTGACCATCGCGGTGAGCGGCGCGCATGGTGGCCGTACGGTGGACTTCCGTGGGCTGGCCCATCGCGGAATGACGCTGGTGGGTCTGACCCAATCGTTCAATGGCAGCGTGGCGACGTTCCAGCCCAACCTTGCCGACAACCTGGCACGCGGCGATGAGAACTATCTGGCGCTGCTCAATGCCGCCGACGCCTACGTCGAGCGCAATGGCCTGGACCTGCCGGAAGAACCTGAGGCGCGGCATACCTTCCCGGATCCGGATTGCGTCACTAACCCGATTCTTGAACTCGACCTGGCCAAGGCTGGCGTGACGTCGATCATCTGGGCCACCGGGTTTGCCACGGATTACAGCTGGCTGAAGGTCAACGCGTTCGACGACAACGGCAAGCCGCAGCATCAGCGCGGAGTGTCGAGCGAGCCTGGGGTGTATTTCCTCGGCCTGCCATGGCAATCGCGTCGCGGCTCTTCGTTCATCTGGGGTGTTTGGCACGACGCCAAGTACGTGGCTGATCAGATCRCCATTCAGCGCTCATACCACGACTACCGCGATGCCCTGCAACGCGAAGCTGAAACCGCCCCCGTCGCGCATAAAACCACCGTCAGCGCTTAACGAATAGTTCTTCAGGAGCCTCAGATGTCCACGCCAACCCATACCCGTATTCGCATGTTCAACACCAAGGAAACCTACCCGAACCAGAGCCTGGATAATGACCTGTGCCAGGCCGTGCGGGCCGGCAACACCGTTTATGTTCGCGGCCAGGTCGGCACCGATTTCGAAGGCAACCTGGTGGGCCTCGGCGACCCGCGTGCGCAAACCGAGCAAGCCATGCGCAACGTCAAACAGTTGCTGGAGGAAGCTGGCAGCGACCTCAGCCACATTGTCAAAACCACCACTTACCTGATCGACCCGCGTTACCGCGAGCCGGTTTATCGGGAAGTGGGCAAGTGGCTCAAAGGGGTGTTTCCGATTTCCACCGGGTTGGTGGTGTCGGCACTGGGGCAGCCGCAGTGGCTGATGGAGATTGATGTGATTGCGGTGATTCCTGAGTAAGCAGGTAGACCGAGTCGCGGCTTTCGCGAGCAAGCTTCGCTCCTACAGTAGATCGCTGTTTCATGAACGACCCTGATCATCTGTAGGAGCGAAGCTTGCTCGCGAAGACGCCCGCACAGACAACAACTTTGCCAAGGCCAACCAAGGAGCAAAACCATGACCTTCTCCATCGCCGCCCGTTGCCCCGAAACCGGTCAGTTCGGCATTGCAATCAGTTCCTCAAGCATCGCCGTCGGCGCCCGCTGCCCCTGGCTATTGCCCGGTGTCGGCGCGGTCTCCACACAAAATATCACCCTGCCATCCCTCGGCCCGGAAACCCTCGCCCTCATGGAACAAGGCCTCGCACCTGCCGAGGCTCTGGACAAGGCATTGACCCGCAACGGCTACAGCCAATACCGACAAATCACGGCGATTGACCACCTCGGTCGCACCGCGCATTTCAGCGGCTCAGAAACCCTGGGCAACCACAACGCCGTGTCGGGCGAGCAATGCGTGGCCGCCGGCAACATGCTCGCGGACCGAGCCGTGATCCAGGCCATGGTCGAGGCGTACGAACATGGCGAGGGCCAACTGACCGATCGCTTGCTCACCGCGATGAAAGCGGCGGTGGTCGCAGGCGGTGAAGCCGGGCCGGTGCATTCGGCTGCCGTTGTAGTGGTCGGCGAACTGACCTGGCCGATCATCAACCTGCGGGTCGATTGGGCTGATGAAGATCCGATAGGCAAATTGCAGCAGTTGTGGGACGCCTATCGCCCACAGGTCAAGGACTACATCGACCGCGCCCTCGCCCCCGACAAATCCCCTGGCTACGGTGTTGCCGGAGACGACCGATGAGCAACAGCCGCGATTTGCTTGAAGCCTTGGTGGCGTTCGACACCACCAGCCGCGAATCAAATCTGCAGCTGATCGAGTTCGTCCGCGACTACCTCGCCCGCTTCGAGGTGCCTTGCGAATTGATCTACAACGACGAGCGCAGCAAGGCCAATCTGTTCGCCACCATTGGCCCGGCGGATCAGCCGGGCATCGTGTTGTCGGGGCACACCGATGTGGTGCCCGTCGACGGCCAGCCGTGGACCGTCGCGCCATTCCAGCTCACCGAACGCGACGGCAACCTGTACGGTCGCGGCACCGCGGACATGAAAGGCTACATCGCCTGTGTACTCGCCCTGGTGCCGTCACTGGTGAAGGCCTCGTTGCGACTGCCGGTGCACATCGCGCTGTCCTACGATGAGGAAGTCGGCTGTCTCGGCGTTCGTTCGCTTTTGAAAGCCCTCGAACAGCGCCCGGTCAAACCGATGCTCTGCATCATTGGCGAACCCACCGAACTCAAACCGGTGCTGGGCCACAAGGGCAAGCTGGCGATGCGCTGCGACATTCATGGCGAAGCCTGCCATTCGGCGTACGCGCCGCTCGGGGTCAATGCGATTGAATACGCCGCCGAACTGATCGGCGAACTGGGGCGGATTGGCCACAGGCTCAAGGCACCGGAGCATCACGACACCCGTTTCGATCCGCCGTTCAGCACCGTGCAAACCGGCGTCATCTCCGGCGGAAAAGCCTTGAACATCGTCCCCGCCGATTGCCGCTTTGACTTTGAAATCCGCGCCCTGCCCTCACAAGACCCTGGCCTCGTTGCGCAGGAATTGCAGACCTACGCCGAGCAACAAGTGCTACCGCGCATGCGCGCCGTGAGTGATCAGAGTGAAATCCGCTTCAGTGAATTGTCGGCCTATCCCGGTTTGGCGACCGATGCGCACAGCGAAGCCGCTGAGCTGATCACGGCATTTTCCGGTTCTGGGGAGTTCGGTACGGTGGCGTTTGGCACCGAGGGCGGTCTGTTTGACGCGGCGGGAATTGCGACAGTGGTGTGCGGTCCGGGCAGCATGGATCAGGGTCATAAGCCGGACGAATTTGTCAGCCTCGAACAATTGAACGGCTGCGATGAAATGCTGCAACGGATGCTGTTATCAATCAGCCGCTGATGGTTGGCCCGACGCTCAGGTATACAGTCGGGCCAGTTCTTCCTGGCAGTAATCCACGAACAGCTGCACCGGTTTGGTCAGCTGCGACCTTCTCAACCATGCCGCCGACAGACCCGAACCGGTCACGGTCTCGGCCAGCGGTATGCACACGACTTTCTGCCCGTCATAGGTGTATTCGGAAAACGGTTTGGTGACCAGAATCGAAAAGCCAAAACCGCGCCCGACCATCCCCCGCACCATCTCAATCGAAGGTGAGCTGAACACAATGTGCGGCGTCAGCCCGCGCTCTTCAAAAATGCTCACGAAGTAGGTCCGGCTCGGCACCACGTCCAGCAATATCATCGGCTCCAGCACCAGGTCATTCAGCGACACTTTCGCCTGTTGCGCGAAGCGGTGATCCGCCGGCAGCAAGGCGTAGGGCTGCTGCGGCGGCATCAGCGGCACTGTCTCAATCGTGCTGTCCAGATCGTGTTCGAACAGCATCGCCAGGTCGATGCTGCCGGCGGTCAGTGCCTGCACCAGTTCCTGCTGTTCGCCATCGCGAATGCGGATCTCCACACCTGGCCAACGCTCCTTGAAACCAGCGATCAAACGCGGCAGGTACAGCGGCGCCACCGTTTCAAAACAGCCAATATCGATCTGCCCCGCGACCACGTCGTTGTCAGCCAGCGCGTTCTGCTCAAACTCATGCGCGACCCGCAGCAGCTCCAGCGCCTTGCGATAAAACCGCGACCCGCTCGGCGTCAGCGAAACACCCTGGGCGTGATGCCGGATAAACAGCTGCACGCCAAAACTTTCTTCAAGGTGCTTGATCGCCGTCGACACCGACGGCTGCGCGATATAAAGCTTGCGCGAAGCCTCCGCCACGCTGCCGCAGTCGGCGGTGGTGACGAAATACTTGAGCTGTCGCAGGTTGTAAGCGGCCATGGGGACCTCCAGACACAACACATCAAAATCAAAAAACTTCCGCGGAACACAATTACTGTAAGAGCTGGCGAAGCCTGCGGGATCAGTCGACGCACAACTCTGTGGCGAGGGGGCTTGCCCCCGTTGGGTCGCGAAGCGGCTCCAAAACCTGCAACCATGGTGTATCAGGTGCACCGCATGCAGCGGTTTTACGACTGCTTCGCAGCCGAGCGGGGGGAAGCCCCCTCGCCACAGGTAACAAAACCAGGCATTACGGAGTATCCAAGGACGCTCAGGATCAAGCCTGAACATACCCGACACACCAAAACCCCGGGCATATATTTTTTAAGGTTTGAAGCAACAAACATACTAATTTATCTATCCCGACGCATTGCACATCATCGCTCCAACAAGAAAAGCGTCGCTCGCGCGGCGCTCACCGAAGTACGTCCACGTACTCATCCTTGCCTTGGAGTTCACCATGTCCACCGCAGCAACACCCTCCGCTCCGCTCATCGAAAAACACACGATTGGATACGTCCCCCCGGAAGATCGCCACGGAAAGGTAAGAGACCTGTTCACCCTCTGGTTCGGCGGCAACATCGCGCCGCTGCCCATCGTCACCGGCGCCCTCGGCGTGCAGCTGTTCCAACTGAACCTGGTGTGGGGCATCGTCGCCATTCTGGTCGGCCACCTGGTCGGCGGTGTGCTGATGGCCCTGCACTCGGCGCAAGGCCCGCAGATGGGCATTCCACAAATGATCCAGAGCCGCGCCCAGTTCGGCTCCCTCGGCGCCCTGCTGGTGGTGCTGATCGCCGGCATCATGTACATCGGCTTCTTCGCCTCCAACATCGTCCTCGCCGGCAAGTCCCTGCACGGCGTGGTCGACAGCGTGCCGGTGCCAGTGGGCATCGTCATCGGCGCGCTCGGGTCGGGCATCATCGGCATCATCGGCTATCGCTTCATCCACGTGCTCAACCGCATCGGCACCTGGGTGCTGGGCATCGGCATCGTGCTGGGCTTCGGCTACATCCTCACCCACGTACAGACCGCCGACTTCCTCACCCGCGGCAGCTTCAACATCTCCGGTTGGCTGGCCACCGTATCGTTGGCCGCGCTCTGGCAAATCGCCTTTGCCCCCTACGTGTCCGACTACTCGCGCTACCTGCCGGAAGACGTGCCCGTCGCCGCCACGTTCTGGACCACCTACCTCGGCTCGGCACTCGGCTCCAGCCTGTCGTTCATCTTCGGCGCCGTCGCGGTACTCGCCACGCCCGTCGGCATGGACACCATGGACGCGGTCAAACTCGCCACCGGCTCCATCGGCCCATTGATGCTCGTGCTGTTCCTGCTCAGCGTCATCAGCCACAACGCCCTCAACCTCTACGGCGCCGTGCTGTCGCTGATCACCCTGGTACAAACCTTCGCCTACCGCTGGATCCCCACCGCCAAGAGCCGCGCCGTCCTCTCGGTCATCGTCCTCGCCGGCTGCTGCTTCGCCGCCGTCGGCGCCTCCGCCGACTTCATCGGCCACTTCGTCGACATGGTGTTGGTGTTGCTCGTGGTGCTGGTGCCCTGGACCGCGATCAACCTGATCGACTTCTATGCCATTCATAAAGGTCATTACGACATTGATTCGATCTTCCAGGTCGATGGCGGGATCTATGGCCGATACAACCCGCAGGCGTTGTTGGCGTATGCGATAGGGATTGCGGTGCAGATTCCGTTCATGAACACACCGCTGTATGTCGGGCCGATCTCGGCGCACATCAATGGGGCGGATTTGTCCTGGGTGGTGGGGTTGTTGGTGACTTCGCCGTTGTACTGGTGGTTGGCGAATCGTGACACGGCTTACAAGCGTCGGCTGTCTACCGGAAAACTGGCCAACAGTCTGTAACCCTGTAGGAGCCAGGCTTGCCGGCGAAGACATCCTCAAATACGCCGTCGCCGGCAAGCCATTCCTCTGGAGCTGCCGAAGGCTGCGATTTTTTGATCCTGACGTCCGCTACGCTTGCAACGCGTTGCCAGCACTCGCTACGAACGCAACACCCCCATCGCCCGCCGATACTTCTCCACGCGCTCCAGATCGTCCCAGGACGGCTGCGCAATCCGCGACAAGTCGCTGTTCTCTTCCAGATCCGCCAGCTTCACCACCCGCCCGACCGGATTCTGCGCCGCGCGCTCGACGAACGCCTCGTAGGACTCGCCCGGCACCTTGGTCACCGACGCAATCGCCGTCAGCACCGCTTCGCTGAAGCCTTCCTTGCGCAGATCGTCAAGGCTGACGCCGCAGTCCTCGACCACGTCATGCAGCACCGCGACGATGCGCTCTTCCAGCGTGTTCACCCGCAGCATGACTTTCAGCGGATGCAGGATGTAAGGCGCCCCGCCCTTGTCCACCTGCCCTTCATGCGCCGCGGCGGCGATGGCAATGGCGCGTTCCAGTGTCTGACTCATGGGATTCTCCTTGGGTTAAATGCCGTAACGGCGCGGCCAGGATTTTGAAGTCTGCAAAATATGTAGGAATTTGCCCTTTGTGGCGAGGGGGCTTGCCCCCGTTGGGCTGCGAAGCAGCCCCAAACCCTGCTAGCCCGTTTCCTCAGACACACCGCAACGCCCGGTTTTGCGGCGGCTGCGCCACCGAACGGGGGCAAGCCCCCTCGCCACAGTGACCGCGTGTGGTCCTACAGCCCGGTTGCGGCTACCAAAATCACTGCCTAGAGTGGGTCTGTCGCTGAGCGAATTCAGCGATAGGGTTTCGCAGCCCTGCAGAAGATGACACACACCGTTAAATGACAACTGTGGCAAAATTTGCCGCCGTTACGTTTTATGGCGGCTGTGTGTGGGAGACCCTCGGGTCTGCCGGTTTTGTCTCTTCTCCGGTCTGCGAACCCGCACATAGCTGCCACCCATTTGTTTCGCAGCAGAAAGGTGGCACTTCATTTTCCTTTGAAGAGTTCAACCTTATGACTATGAACAAACCGCTCCGCCACTACTCCCCAATGTCCCACTTCGCCACCGACCACCCCGTCCTCCTCATCGACGCCGACGCCCCGATACGCGAACTCCACAGCTGCCTCAGCGAACGCCTCAACGCCGTCCTCAAATACCTCAACCTCATGGCCTGCACCAGCCTCCCCGACTATGCCGAACACGACATCAACACCGTCACCAACATCGCGCGGATCATGGTCCAGGATGTGAGCGATGTGTTTCGGGTGATTGAGCAGCGTGGGTTTGATACGCCCAAGGGTCAGTGACTTAATTTCAGTCGTAGAAAAACCGCATTACTGCGGTTTTTCTGCTTCCTGCTCCGACTCTGACAACAACAATCAGTAAACCTGCACCCGCCACAACTCCCGCGACGAAGAACCCGCCGACATCGGCAGCCGCCCGTGCAGCGTCCGATAGTTATCGATCAGCACCAAATCCCCCTCACTCCATTGATGAGCAATCAGACACTCCGGGTCATAAACCAGCGCATTGACCTGTTCCAGCAACGCCTGCTGAGCCTGCTCGTCATGGTCCTGAACCGACTGGCTCAAGGTCTGCAATGTCGAGTCGGTGCCCTCTTGGTAGCGCAGGATGAGCTCGCCGCTGCGGGGGTGGTGGTCCACCAGGCTGTACATGCGCGGCGAGCCGCCGAAGTAGGTCATTTTGGTGTAGTAGGTGATGTTCACGCCCTGCCATTGTCGGGCGACTTGCTGCCCGACTTTGCGCAGTACGTTGCGGCTGTCGACGATGGTGGTCTGGCCCTCGCCCGGCTGCGGCGCGGTCTTGCAGTACAGCATGAATTTGCTGGCGCAGAATTTCGGGTTGCGTTGAACTTGTGCGTCGCTGTCGGGCAGCATGTTCAGGTCCCAGTGCAACGGAGTTTTTTCCAGCGAGTGCACCACGCCTTGGGGTTTGTCCGCAGGCTTGACCACGTGGACGGCACCGAAGGCCCACTCGTAGAGCGTGCCGAAACGTTCGCAGCTGCGAGCAAAGCTATCCTGGTCGTCGAAGCGGCAGCCCTTGAGGCAGACGAAACCGAAGGTTTCCACCAGGGCTTCCAGCAGGCCGGTGGACAGTCGTTCAAAACCCAGCCCCAACGGGTCTCGCACCACCAGGCCAAACAGCGGAAGTTTTTGCAGTTCGTACTCGAAGCCTTGGGCCTGCGGGTTTTCTGCTTGATGGTAGAGCCATGGCCGCCCCTCATAGGTGACCAGCACATGGTGGTCGAGGTCGACCTGGGCGCGGGCGCGAAGGGTTTGGCCGCCATCCAGGTTGCACACCGGCACGGCATGCCAAGGGCTGTCCGCGCGGGTCAGCCCTTCGGCCAGGCCGAAGGTGAATTTGGGGCCGGCATTGTTGTATTGATGGACCGACAGGCGAATGTCATCGCCAAAGAAACGGTCCACCGCCGCGTTCAATGCGTGCCCGCGATACATCATTTGGTAGGCTTTGAAGTTGATTTGTTGCAGGTACTCGTCCTCGCTCTGCCCTTCTTCGCGGCACAGACGCAGGTCGTTGTAGAGGTGACTGCAGAGGTTGTCATGCGCCCGGCTGAGGGACTCATCGTCGCGGCTCTGCTCGATCAGGTCACCAAGGTTTTTCCACGGTAGACGGGCCTGCTTGATCAGGCTGGCGCGAACCGACTCGGCACTTTGGGCCTGGGGAAACAGGTCTTCCATGCTGACCCACTCAATCGTGTGGGTGGTGCACAGTTCACGCAACGCCCGGTTGTAAGCGGCGCGAACGTCGTCGGCCACGCCGACGATGTCATTGAAGGTCGTGCCGTCGCTGAGGATCGACACCACGCAGCCCGGTGCGTGCAACGCGGCGATGGCTTGGCCGAGTTGGTCGAGGCGCTCGATGGCCATGACCTCGCCGTAGTCCGGCAGCACGCCGAAGGTCTGGTCGCTGGCGTTTGGCGACTTGCAGGGAAAGCCTGGCAAAACCAGACGCACCGGCAGGCCCTGATCGAAGCAGTGCCCCAATCGAAGCGCCAGGTGTGCCCTGCCTTGTGTGTCGAAACAATCATCCGTGCCTTTGAGCAGATAACCGGCCAGCAAATCGCTGACGGCAGCGATCCAGACGTCTCTATGTTCCATAGAACAACTTCCTTGAGGGTGTGTGTATCAATAGGATTTGACGGTGTCGCCATGCTCGGTGAACGCATGCGCAGCCCCGCAGGCTCGCTGCAAAACGCGCAGCAATTCGGCCGGGTGTTCACAGCACAAGTTCGGGGCCTGGGCCTGCAAGTCTGGTGTCAGGCCATAGCCCCAAGTGACTGCCGCCGAATACATGCCTGCAGCACGGGCCGTTTGCAGATCGATCTCCGTGTCACCGACGAACAAGCAGCGTTGCGGATCAACCGACAACCGCCGGGCGGCTTCCCATGCCACCTCCGGTTGCGGTTTGAGCGACCTGCCTGCGCGATGCCCCAGAATTGGCCCGAAAGCATTCTGCGGCAGCAACGTTCTGGAAACCTGCAACGCCATTTCCTCGGCCTTGTTGGTCACGATAGCCAGCGGTAGCTGTAACTGTCGGCAGCCTTCGAGCAATTCCAAGACACCGCTGAATGGACGGGAAAATTGAACCAGGTTGTGCTGATAGAGCGCCACATAGCGCTGGTGCAAGGCGACCGCATCGACTATGCCAAACTGCGCGGCGACCCGCTCGCTCATCGCCGTGGTGCCGCCGCCGATATACCCCCGCACTGTTTCCGAGGTCAGCGCCGGGCAACCATGTTCGAGCAGCACTTGGTTCAAGCACCAGGTGATGTCGGGCAAGGTGTCGACCAGAGTCCCGTCCAAATCGAAGAGTACGGCTTCGACCCGCAACCGAGACGCCATCATTGAGCACTGGCGTAGTGACAAGGACGCCCCTTGCGGAACACCAGGCGGTGATAGCGCTCATCGACATTGCTGCGTTTTTCGAGCGTGACCACACCCCGTCGCTTGATGGCCACCGAATGCCAGGGCGTACGCCACAGGTCACTGGTTGGCACCAACCGGATACCGATCTTCGTCGAGACCGCCAACTGCGGGTGAATCGACAAGCGCAGGCAATGCGGGTAACGCGCCTGCAACAGCGCCCCCCAGGCTTCACTGCGCTGGATCACCCGCTGCGAGGCCGGTTTGGCGACCTTCTTCACCGCGTTGAGGCTCATGCCAGCGAATACTTTCAGTCCCGAGTAATCCTCGGAAAGAAAGCGATGGATGCCGCAGTACATCAACATCATGTGCGGATCATCCTTGAAGCGCTGCTGCAACAAGATCAATGACTGACCGTGCTCGATCATCATCTCTTCACGCATGGCGTCCAGACAATCCAGCTGAGGGTAGGCATCCCGGAGATCGAAATGGGCAAACGTACCGCGGTAGTGCTGCTCGGCGTAGTGCTGGATAGCGTCGGTGTAGGCCTTGACGTCGGAATCGGGAACATGCACCAAGTCAGAGAACACATAGCCATCGGAGCAGATATGAATCAGCGCCCCCGGTGCATAGATCTCCTGGATCTCTGTGCACAGGCGGTTTAACTCATCGATAGCATGATGTTCAGCAAGATCGGGCAGATGACTCAGGGTTTTCTTGCGGCTGGGCGATTTGCCGGGAAAGGCTGGCAAGACCATTTCAATCTTGCGACCGCTCTCGACCGCCTGCATGACCTTGGTCAGATGGGGTTCCAGCACCTGCGACGACAGTTCGTGATCCTGCCCCGGGGCGAGGCTACGACGGCGAAACAGGCATTCAAGGATTTGCTCGGCAATGTTCATGTGTGGGGTGTTCTGATGCTCGTGCACCAGCTGACCGCACACCTGTTGAGCAACGGTGTTTGAACCTTGCATAGACAATCCCTTGTGTGGTGAACAACGGCCATCTTTTGGCCATCAGCAGATATCCCTTACCTGCGGGCGGCTAAATTCCTACAAGTTGTGAGGGCTGTCAATCGTGGCAATCCGGAATATTACGGCACCAAAATCACCGAAAACCCTCACACAGGCTCATGCAACGTCCAAGCTGGCAAGGCCATACTGCGGCCACACAAGTGTGTCTGGTCCTGATTCCATTACGCTCTTCCTGAAAAATAGATCGGAAGGTGTGAACCTTGTTCAGGATGGGACACCGTCCCCTTTTCTCGTTAGCCTGACAATCTGGTCAGTGCCGGCCACAGTTAGAATCAGCGGGAGGCTCAAAATTGAGTACGTTCGACAATGGACGACTAGATTTCCCGGACGGGACCACCTCATACACACTAAACGCACATATTGCCTGTCCGTTACCCTCAGCGGCGGGCCGATAAACAAGGGAAATCAGGGACAGACCACGTTTAATCGAAAGAGCACTGCCCTGCTCCCAAAAAACGTGGTCTGTCCCCGTTTATTCCCCGGGACAGATCTATTTTCTGGGGCGCGCACCACAACCAAATAAATAAATCCGCCCACTTTCTTGTCGCAATATTTATTGAAGATGGGACATAACAAACAATTAGATCCGCCCTCTCTTGCTTTATTAAGCTTTGACTAGAACAAACTCCAAAAACACATCGCTATCTGCGATCGATTCAATAAACAATTTAGCTGCTTCTCTGGATGCTGTCGGAAATTCTCTCCCGGCTACAGCAACCAGAGTGGAAAAGTCAGCAATACAGTCCATATCAGGAACTCTTTTGCCTCCTGCTATTTTAAAGYCTTCAATTCCGAGCACTGCGGCGTCATTTTGCTCGCAAAACCCCAACAGTTTAATCGCATCATCCAAGCTAAATAGAGGCGTGCCCCCCCAGAGCAGGGTCGGCTCCAGCTTAATACCCATCAGTCCGAAATCTTTCATTAAATCAATCCCAAGAGTATAAACGGGTATAAACGGGGACAGACCACGTTTTCCATCTAAAAAATCTAGTGCTTTTTCGGTCTGCCCGGGCATCCCCGCCGAGCTCGTCGCCCAATTATAGCTTCAATTTCGGCTGCAAATCGCGAACCACCAAGTACATAGTTGCCATTGGTGGCAGCCCGAATCTGGTCAACCAATCCTATCTCCAACTCGCTTCTAAAAAGCTCGCGATAGACTTCAGCAGTCGATACATCTGTGTCCCCAAGCGATAGGTACTGAGCATGCGGGGTAATGAGATGCGAAAACTCTGATTGTGCGTTAGCACGATAACTCGACCAACGATATTCCGCAGAATGCGTCACCATTTTGGCTCTGACAGGATTCATCTCAATGTAGCGATAACAGGCCAATACATAACTATCACTTTGAACAAGGCACGAACGGAAGCGTCCTTCCCATAAAGTCCCACTACGTCCATATGTACGATTTATGTATTGCACATATCGTTGCCCTATTCCTTTCATAAGCAAACTGGTACTGCTGTGCTCATGAGGGCTAATCAACAAATGGACATGATTAGTCATAAGACACCATGCGTGAATTTCACACGAATTTTTGTTGGCCTGTTCAGCAAGCAGCTCTAAATAAAAAAGGTAATCATCCTCTGAAAWAAAGCAAACTGATCTATTATTTCCTCGTTGAATCAGATGCAAGGGGACACCTGGCATCAAGAGACGTGCTCTGCGTGGCATATGGTGAATCCGTTCACAATTAATGATGCCAATAGCTTAGTCAATTCTATGAAAAACAATCTCCCTATCTATTTCACACTATTTCAGATCGCTAAAG